>JANOHN010000167.1:0-8033 GCA_031406505.1 Acidimicrobiia bacterium
CAGACCGACGGCGCCGCGGCCGTGCTGCTCGTGAATGCCGAGCGCGCCGAGCAGTTCACCGACAAGCCCGTGTACGTGGCCGGCTTCGGTATGGCCACCGATCATCCGTACCTCCACGAGAAGACGAGCTTCACCTCGCTCAAGGCCACACAGATGGCGGCGGAGCGCGCGTACGCAATGGCCGGCATCGAGCCGAGCCAGGTCGACATGGCCGAAGTGCACGACTGCTTCACGATCACCGAGATCCTCGACATCGAAGACCTCGGCTTCGTCGACAAGGGCAAGGGTGGCGTCGCATCACTCGACGGCGAGACCTCGCTCACGGGTCGCATCCCGATCAACACGTCGGGCGGCTTGCTCGCGAAGGGTCATCCCATCGGTGCTACTGGCGTCGCACAGCTCACCGAGTGCTGGTGGCAGCTACGCGGTGAAGCCGAGGCCCGGCAGGTCGAGATGCGCAACGGCTACGCGCTCCAGCACAACGTTGGCGGTCGCGGCTCGGGAGTTTCGGTCGTCAACATCCTCACCAACAACAAGGTCTAGAGCATGTTTTGGCGTCAGAAGGCGCGACTATGTCGCGCTTCTTGACGCCAAAACCTGGGGTGGTGGGTTCGTGACGATTCGATACGAGGTCGGCGCCGACCATGTCGGGCGTATCACGCTCGACCGCCCAGAAGCCAAGAACGCGCTCACCGTCGAGATGCGCGATGCCATCGTCGACGCCGTCCGCTCAGCTCGGGGCGACGACAACGTGCGCGCGCTGCTGATCACCGGTACCGGTGAAGCGTTCTGCGCGGGCATGGATCTCAGCGCATCCACGCTGGCGAAGGCATCCGAGCCGGGATTCAACAACCGCAGCACTGCCGAGGCGTTGCGCATCGGCGTGCAATCGTTCATCCGGGAGCTCTGGGAGCTCGACAAGCCGACCGTCGCGGCGGTGAACGGCGCCGCCGTCGGTCCGGGCGCGCACCTCGCACTCGCTTGCGACTTCGTGCTCGTGCACGACGAGACCCGCTTCTTGTGGTCATTCCCGAAGATCGGGCTGGTCGTCGACGCCGGCGGCGCGTACCTCCTCCCCCGCCTTGTCGGGCTGCCACGCGCCAAGGCGATGGTGATGCTCGGCGAGGGAGCCAAGGGTGCGGAGTCGGTCGCCAGTGGCCTGGCGTACCGCTGCGTCGCGCCCGCCGAGCTGGCGGCTACGGCCGAAGATCTCGCGGTGCGCCTCGCGGCCGGGCCCACCCGTTCGCTCGGCCTCTCGAAGCGGCTGCTCAACGCCAGCTTCGAGACGGATCTCGCGCACTCGCTCGACCTCGAAGGCTCGTTCCAGGCGCTCGCGGCGACATCGTCCGACCTCGCGGAGGGCATGGCCGCCTTCAAGGAGCGACGCGACGCGGAGTTCACCGGCGGCTGACGCGTCAAATAGTCTCTGACGTCCACGTCAGGCACGAGCGAGTGAGGAACGATGGGACTGTTCGACGGCAAAGTTGCGATCGTCACCGGCGCGGGTCGCGGCATCGGCCGCGAGGAAGCGCTGTTGTTGGCTCGCGAAGGCGCGGCCGTGGTGGTCAACGACGTGGGTGGCGCCCCTAGCGGCGAGGGGTCCGACAAGGCCCCGGCACAGGAAGTCGTCGACGAGATCGAGAAGGCCGGGGGCAAGGCGGTCGCGAACTTCGACGACATCTCCACCTGGAAGGGTGGCGAAGCCTTCGTGAACCAAGCCGTCGAGGAGTTCGGCGGGCTCGACATCCTCGTGAACAACGCCGGGATCCTGCGCGACAAGATGAGCTTCAACATGACCGAGGAGGAGTGGGACGCGGTCATCCAGGTGCACCTCAAGGGGCACTTCGTCCCGGCGCGGTTCGCCGGCGCGTACTGGCGCCAGAAGAGCAAGGACACCGGCGAGTCGGTGAACGCCAAGATCGTGAACACCGCGTCGGAATCGGGCCTGTACGCCAACGCCGGCCAACTCAACTACGCCGCGGCCAAGGCGGGAATCGCTGCGATGACGATCGTGCTCGCGCGTGAGCTCGAGCGCTTCGGCGTTCGGTCCAACGCGATCGCGCCCGTCGCGCTCACGCGCCTCACCGAGGACCTGATGGTTGGCGTGGCCAATGAGCAGCAGAAGGCGGCGCTCGACCCAGCCAACGTGGCGGCGGGCGTCGGGTGGCTGGCGTCCGACCTCTCCGAAGGCGTCACCGGCCAGGTGCTCAAGATCCAGGGCGGGCTGCTCCAGATTGTGCAGGGTTGGCGCCCGGTGTCCGACGTGAAGAGCGATGGGTCGTGGACGATCGAGTCCATCGACGCGGCGAAGAAGGATCTGTTCGCCAACAGCGACCCTGGTGTACCGCCCTTCCTGCTCGCCGCCCTCTAAGCACCGGGCGTTCCCGTGCACCTCACGTGGGGACCAGAAGAGGTCGCGTTCCGCGAGGAGCTTTGCAAATTCCTCGACGAGCACGTGCCCTCCGAGTTCGAACGCGGCTACGACTACGCGGGGGAAGAAGGCGGCGAGGACGGCGACATCATCCCCATGTGGGGGCGCGAGTGGCAGGCGACGCTGTTCGACCACGGCTGGATGATCCCGGGGTATCCACCCGAGCTCGGAGGCCGGAACTGCACGCTCGTGCAGACCCTCGTGTATCTCGAAGAGCTCGCACATCGACGCGTGCTGCGCTCGTTCCACTACCCCGGCTACGGGATCGTGTCGCCGAGCCTGCTCGAGTTCGGGAACGAGGAGCAGAAGAAGATGGTGCCCGCGGCCGTCCGCGGCGACACGATCTGGTGCATCGGCATGAGCGAGCCGAACGCCGGCTCCGACCTCGCTGGCTTGCAGACCCGCGCGGTGCTCGACGGCGACCGCTTCATCGTCAACGGCCAGAAGGTGTGGACGAGCTACGCGTCGGTGGCGCAGAAATGCTTCGTGTACGTGCGCACCAATCCCGACGTGCCCAAGCACAAGGGCATCAGCCTCCTGATCGTCGACATGGACACGCCCGGCATCGAGGTGCGTCCGCTGCGACACCTCAGCCGCGCCGCCGGCTTCGCCGAAGTGTTCTTCACCGACGTGGAGGTGCCGGCCGACAACCTCGTGGGTGGACTGAACGACGGGTGGCGCATCACGCAGGGTTCGCTCGCGCACGAGCGAGCCGGACTCTGGGTCGAGGGCGTGTGTCGCCTCGACTCGACGGTCCAGAACCTCATCGACGTCGCGGGTCGGCGCGGCCTCCTGGAGGACGCGGGCGTCCGCCGCGACATCGCAGCCTTCTACGAGCAGGCGTCGTCGTTGCGCGCGCTCGGGTACAAGGGCTTCGCATCGTTCGCTCAAGGCTCGTCGGCGCCGGAGCACTCGTACATGAAGATGGCCACGTCGGAGCTTGGCAAGGCCGCATGCGAGTACGGCATGCAACTTCAAGGTGCGTATGGCGCGGTGATGGACCCCGAACGGGGTGAGGAGAACGGACGCTGGGTGAACTACTTCTTCCTGAGCTTCGCCAACACGATCGCGGGCGGCTCGTCGGAGATCCAGCGCAACATCATCGCCCAACGCGTCCTCGGGCTCCCGCGGTCCTGAACGCCATGCGGCGATCAGAGCGCCGGAGGCGCGGAGTGAGCTCGCCAGCGAGCGAGCGGCCGCGGACGGGGTATCCCCGGCCGCAGCGAGCGAGCGAAGACTGATGGACTTTGCATTGACCGACGAGCAGGTGCTGCTGCGCGACACCGCGCGCGGCCTCCTCGCCAAGGAGTGCCCGCCGATCGTCGTGCGCGAACATGTCGACGATCCGACCGTTGCCGTGCCGTTGTGGTCGCACCTCAAGGACTTCGCGGCCTTGGGCGACGGTCCGTGCACCGATCTCTGCCTGTTCGTCGAGGAGACGGGATACACCGCGACACCCGGGCCCTTCTTTGCGACGACCGCGCTGTTCGCGCCGTTGCTCGCCGCGCTCGACCACGAGCTGCTGCCCGCGGTGCTCGAGGGTGAGGCGACCGGCACCGTTGCGGTCGCGGGTGCCGACGGGAATTGGCTGCTGAACGATGAGCCGGTGAAGACGTTCGTCCCCGAAGCCGATCGAGTCGACTGGATCGCGGTGATCGATAGCGGACCGAAGGTCCGCGTGCTGGCGTTGGCCGACGTCGTGACCCGACAGACTCCCACGATCGACTTCTCGCGGCGCTTCTTCGAGGTCGATACGAGCGCAGGCGCGACCGTTCCCGCCGTCGCGCTCGATCCGTCCGTGTACGAAGAGCTGACGGCGCGGGCAACGACTGCACTCGCAGCTGAGATGGTGGGTACGGCACGCCGACTCTTCGACATGGCGTTGGCGTACGCGAAAGAGCGGATTCAGTTCGATGTGCCGATCGGCTCGTTCCAAGCCATCCAGCACCGGCTCGCCGAGTGCTCGCTCGCGGTCGAGCGCGCGACCGCATCGGCGCAGTACGCCGCGATGAGCCTCGACGCCCATGACGAAGGCCGCTTCCGCGCCGTGCACGTGGCGAAAGCCGCCTCGGGGAACGCGGCAACGCGATCCGCCAAGGACTCCATCCAGGTCCACGGCGGCATCGGCTACACGTGGGAGCACGACCTCCACCTCTATATGCGCCGCGCCTTCGGGTCGGAGCACTGGCTCGGCACGACCGCCTGGCACCATGACCGCCTCGCCGATCTGCTCCTACTTACATAGGGTTTGCTGCTCGCGAGAGCTCGCTCGAATCGCCTGAGGAGAAGCACTGAATGCCCACGATGACGAAGTACGAAGCTGGCACGCCGTGTTGGGTCGACCTGTCGACGACCGATCTCGACGCGGCGAAGAAGTTCTACTCAGCCGTCCTTGGCTGGAAGGACTACGCGGAAGGCCCCGAGGAGACGGGCCACTACACGATGCCCCAGCTCAAGAACGAGAGCGTCGCCGGGATGATGACCCAGGGCGAGGACGAGAAGGGCATGGGCGTACCACCGCACTGGAACACCTACGTTCGCGTGGACAGCGCCGACGACGCGGCTACGAAGGCGAAGGAGCTCGGCGCGACGGTCGTCGTCGAGCCGATGGACGTGATGGATGTTGGCCGCATGGCCGTGTTCCTCGATCCCGAGGGCGCCGGCATCTGCGTCTGGCAACCCAACCTGCACATCGGCGCCGGCTTGGTGAACGAGTCGGGCGCGTTCACGTGGAGCGAGCTGTATACGAAGGATCCGGACGCGGCCAAGAAGTTCTACTCAGGCTTGTTCGGCTGGAAGGCCGAGACCCACGAAGGGCCGATGAACTACACGGAGTGGAAGGTCGGCGACCGTTCGATCGGCGGGATGATCGAGATCGCACCTGAGATGGGCCCGATCCCTCCGAACTGGCTCACGTACTTTGCGGTCGACGATGCCGACAAGGCCGCCGAAGCGGCAACAAAAGCCGGTGGCTCCACGATGATGGGCCCGATGGACATCCCCGAGGTCGGGCGGTTCGCAGTGCTCGCCGACGGCCAGGGTGCGGTGTTCGCCGTCATCAAGATGGCCGAAACGCACGAGACGTCGCCCGCGTAAGCCTCAAGCACGCGAGTCGGTCCGTTCGTGCACCTCAGCCGCGGCGCGCACGCCCGACTCGATGGCGCCCTGGATCCACGCGTGAGCGAGCGACGCGTGCTCACCAGCAAAGTGCAGCCGACCTTCGGGCGCAACGATCGCGTCGTACAACAACGTCTGCTGTCCTGGGTCGAACAGCGCGAATGCTCCCCCGGCGTACTCGTCGTCGTGCCACATCTTCGACGCACCCACCTCGAACTCCTCCGCGGCCTGCGGATGGATGCGAGTTACGTCTTCGAGGGCTTGCACGATCCGATCCTCAGGTGAGAGCGAGCCCCACCGCTGCGCGTCCTCACCCCACGTGTAGCTCGCGAGCATCACGCCTCGCCCGGTGTCGCGACCGTGATCGGGGTAGTACACGTTGCGCACCGCGAGGTCGGTCACGGTCCCACCGCCCGTGATGCCGTCGTCCTCTTCCCAGAACCGCCGGCGGAACTGGAGGAACACCTTGGCCGACGCGTCGTAGTGAAGCTGACGGATGGCGCGTTGCTTCGAACGGGAGAACGGCGTGAGCACTTCTACGTGGCGTAGCACCGGGAACGGCGTCGTGACGATGGCGTAGTCGCCACTCACCGAGAAGCGTCCGGCACCCGTGCGGTAGTGGACCGTCACGTCGCGGTCGGACTGGTCGAGCGCAACCATCTTCGCCCCGAATCGGATGCGGCCAGTGAGCTCGGGCAGGAACGCTCGCGGCAGATGATCGGTGCCACCGTCGAGATACACGAGGTCGGTGTAGTAGCCACCGAGCTCCTCGCGAAGTAGCTCCAGGAACGAAGAGTTCATGAGCGCCTCCTGGTTGAACAGAAGGCCGAACATCTCGATTGCGCCCTCCGACCAGTTCCGCAGCTCGAGGAACTCGCGCACCGCATATTGGTCGTATTCGGCGGCGAACGCGAGCCAGGCGGCGTCGCCCTCATCGCGCAAGCGCGTCGCGAAAGGCTCGAGCTCCGTGCTCCAGAGCTGCGACGGCGGCACGCGTTCGTGCTCGACAACCTCGAAGCCGAGCGTCGTGGGATCGCCGGCGAGGTCGGAGTGCCGCACCAAGTGTCCGCAGAAGTAGCAATAGGCCTCGGGGTTGTCCATCGTGAACGGTTGCGTGGCGAGGTTGTAGCGGTCGATCAGCGCCAACGTGAGCCGATGCGATCGTGGGATGCGCATGGCGCCCGCTTCGGCCCAGAG
This sequence comes from Acidimicrobiia bacterium, assembly GCA_031406505.1. GTDB lineage: Bacteria > Actinomycetota > Acidimicrobiia > IMCC26256 > PALSA-555 > SHVJ01. The sequence goes on from JANOHN010000167.1 coordinate 6,746, forward strand.
GCCCGGAGCGAACGGCTCGCGCAATGTGAGGACACGCCCGCCGACGCGCTGCTGGGCTTCGATGATCAACGGGTCGTGCCCGGCGCGCAAGAGCTCCGATGCGGCGACGAGGCCGGCCATCCCGGCACCGATCACCAGTACCCGCTTTGGCTCGGTTGCTCGCGGCTCGAGCCCACGCTCCAGCACAGCCAAGTGCTCGTCAACCGTTCGCGGAACCGCCACGCCGCGAGAGGCTAGGCCCAACCGCTAGATGCGACCTGCCATGATGCGAACGTGCCCGTCTGGCTCACCGAACACGAGCACGCAGTGATCGCCGCCGCGGCTGATCGATTGATCCCGCCGCACGACGAACACCCGGGCGGTGCGGCACTCGGCGTCGCCGACTACATCGATGGGCTCCTCGGCGCGTTCGAGTTCGATCCGCCTCGGATCTGGGCCGGTGGACCGTTCTCCGGTCGCGCGGGTGGTGAGGGCAGGTTCGACCAGTTCATGGATCTCAGCCCGCTCGAAGCGCTGGCGTGGCGCACCCGCATCGAGGGATCCAAAGGCATGGTCGAGCGCGAGCGCAACGGTGCACTGATCGGATGGCAGCAGCAGTACCGCAACGGGATCGCTGCGCTCGGGCGCGACTTCTGCGATGTCGCGCCCGAAGAGCAGGACACGCGTCTCGACCAGCACCGAGAGTTCAAGGCACTGCTCTATGCGCACGCGTGCGAAGGCGCATACGCTGCGCCCGAATACGGCGGGAACCGCGGCCTCCGCGGGTGGGCGGCAATCCAATACAACGGCGACGTCCAGCCCCGCGGCTACACCGACGCAGAGGTCGCCGGCCGTGAGTGAACGCGACTGCGACGCGGTGATCGTGGGGACCGGGCCCGCGGGCGCGACCGCGGCCGAGGTGCTGACCGCCGCCGGCTGGTCGGTGGTGATGCTCGAGAAGGGCCGCAACCACCTCCTCTCACTCGAGGCGCCGTTCGCGCCGCTCGGCCACGTCAGCAACGACGAGCTCAAGATGGTCCAGCGTCACTTCCTCGGCCCTGACCCCTGGCTCGAGCCGCGCACGTTCCGCCGCAACGAGGAAGACGGCGACCGCATTCACACCGGCGACGTGAACAACCTTCCCTCCACCGTCGGTGGCGGCGGGATGCACGCCGACGGAAAGCTCCCCCGCTTTCGTGAGACCGACTTCCGCGTGGCGTCGGAGCTCGGTCCGATCGACGGCGCGGAGCTCGTCGATTGGCCGCTCGACTACGACGAGCTCGAGCCGTACTACGCCGAAGCCGAGCGC
>JANOHN010000175.1:0-6055 GCA_031406505.1 Acidimicrobiia bacterium
TCGGGCTCGGAGCGTTCGCGGGCTGGCTGTTCGACGGTGAGCAGGGCCGCGCCCGGCGCGCCATGCTCAAGGAGCACACCTCCAAGTTGCTCCGAGACGCCGGTCGCCGCGTCGACTCCATCTCGCCGTCGCTCGCCGACAAGCTCGAGGCCGCCAGCAAGACGGTCGACCCTGACGAGCACGACGCGCCTGCCTCTCGTCCCATCGACGCGTCGTCGGCCGACGCGGTCGCGGCGGGCTGAGTCATGGCCCGCGCCGACCAGCGGTTCGAACCCTCGGTGGCTGCGCCCAGGGACGCGCGGCACTTCGTGGACGACGTGTTGGCGGATTGGGACTGCCACGACGTCCGCGAAGACGCTGAACTGCTCACCGGCGAGATCGTCTCCGACGCGCTACGACAGAAGCCCAGTCAGGTCGCCCTCTTGGTGGAGCACACCGATGGCGTCGTGCGGGTCGAGGTCAGCGACGACCCGGGCCTCATCATGAAGAAGTCGAGCACGGCCGCGTTCGAACGCAACGCCGCTCGTCGATTGATCAATTCCCTCGCTCGCCGCTGGGGCTCCGATGTCGACCGCGATCGCACCACCACCTGGTTCGAGCTCGAGCGCGAGCGCTGAGCAAGACGCGTCAGCGGCGTCAGCCATGATGAGGCGTGCCATCGTCGCCGCCTGAGACCTTGCGCATCGCGAGCTTCAACATCCACGGCGGCCAGATGCGCAGCCGCGCCGGACTCGCCCCGCTCGTTGACGCGTGCGTTGCGGTCGATGCCGACATTCTCGGCCTCCAAGAGGTCGACCGGCGTCAGCGCAGATCGGGTTTCGCCGACCAAGCCGGCGCGGTTGCCCGCGGCTTGAGCTGCACCCATGTGTACGGCGCCACTCGACACCGAGTGCTCCGAGGCCAGTACGGCAACGCTTTAATCGTGCGCGGCGAGATCCTCGACAGCGAAGTGCGACCTCTGCCAGGGAGCGGTACGAAGCAGCAGCCGCGAGTCGCGATCCTGGCTCGAGTCGACGTGCGCGGTGTGCACCTCTCGGTGGCAGTCACGCACCTTCAGCACCATCCCGAGCGGCTCCGCCATCTACCGAACGAAGCGCCCGATCAGCTGCGAGCAGCGCTCGAGTGGCTCACAGCATTGCCTGCCCCGCGGGTGATCATCGGCGACCTCAACATGCAGCCACCGCGCGCCGAGCCCATGCTGACCGCCGCCGGCTTCACCGTGGCGGCCACCGGACCCGCGTACCCGTCCCACGATCCCAAGTTGCAGCTCGACTACATCGCGGTCGACGGGCTGGTCGTCGAGAGCGTGGCGGTCGTGCCTGCTGACGTGAGCGACCATCGCCCGATCGTCGCCGAGGTGCGCCTGCCGGAGCCGAGGATCAGCTAGTCGGCGAAGACATCGCGACTGTGCTGAATGAAGAAGGTGTGGTCGTGACCCTTGTGAGGGTCGGACGAGTTGTACTTGGCGTTGCTGCTGCCGTCCGGCACAAGCTCCTCGGTGTAGATCGCACCCACCGGGCATACGTCGGGTTGGTAGCACGCGGTGCACGACGTGCATTCCTCAGTGTTCACGTACAAGACCGAATCCTCGAAGATGGCGATGGCATCGGGGCTCGGCGCATGCGTGTTCTCGATCGTGCCGTTCCCGGCTTCGACCTCGGAGAAGAGGATGCCCTTCGCAGGGTCGAACTCGTAGATGCACTGCACCGGGCACACGTCGACGCACGCCCGGTCCTTCACGTCGATGCACGCCTCGGTGATGATCGCAATACCGGACATGTGGAACCCTTCGTCGTACCTACGAACCGTCAGTGTCGCACGCCGTACCCAGAGGTCACGAACGCCGCCGGCGGAGAACGACTCGACTCGTGGCGGTCGCGAACCCGACGGCGAGCACGATGAAGCCAAGACCGACCACTCCCGTGGCCGTTCGGTTGGACGTCGCCGTCGCTACCGCGCCGAACACGACGAACGTGGCGATTGCGGCGAGCTCGGTGACGAATCCCTGCACCGAGGTGACCGTTGCTCGGGCGCGGCTCGTGATCATCCCCTGGAGTCGGGCGTCGAGCGCCACGAACTGCAGGCCATAGATCGCCTGGAACAGCAGCAGCCCGACGGGCACGACGTCCGACGGCACGCGAGCCGTTGCCACCAGCGTGATGCCGGTGAGGGCGGCGAACCCGGCGAGCCGGATCCACGACGCGTTGGCCACGCGATGCGCGACGAGGTTGCCAGCCACTGCTGCGACGAAAAGCACTGCACAGATGAGGCTGATGTCGGCCCGGTCGAAACCTGCGTCACGCAAGACCAAGCCCCAGAACTCCTCCGCCGCACCGATTCCGACGACCGCGCCCGAGAAGACGACGAAGCCGAGGAGCGCACGCCGCGACAGCACCTCCCGCACGCCCTCCCGCAACAGCTGGAAGTAGCGCGTCCCCACGGCTGCCTCCACTGGGATGGCAACGGGGAACGACAGGACGATCGCGCCCGTCACCACACACGCAACCGAGCTGGCGATCAGGATCACTGGGAAGCCAAGTGGAACCGCGACCGCGGCCAGCAGCGCTCCGAGCACGGAGCCGCACGACGACCAGGCCTCCCCCACGCCCATGATGCGCCCGTACCGGTCGCTCTCGCCGCGAGCGTGCAGCTCGTCGAAGACCAGCGCTTGAAAGGCGCCGGAGGTCATCGCTCCTTGGACGCCCCACAACGCAAAGCCGGCCGCGAACCCCGCGAAGTTCGGAACGAGCCACCACATCAGGTAGCCGGCCGCTCGAATCAGCTGCGCGAGAGCAAGCAGGTGTCGGCGCGAGTACCGGTCGGCCAGGACACCAGTGGGCACTTCGAACGCGAAGCCGGTCACCGACCAGACCACGAACAGCAGCGAGATGTGCGCGGACGACAGCCCGTTGCGCGCGAAGAGCACGGCATACAACGGGTAGATCAGGATGAAGTCGCCAGAGAACCGGAAGGCATTGACCTTGCCGGTCAGGGTTCGCGGTCAGAGCATGTTCAACGGCTCCCGTGTCGAAGTGCACCACTCTAGGCTCACGCGCACCGAGTGCCTCGGCCATTTGCGGAGGCACCCGGACGTGCGCGGCACTAAACCGGGTAGGTCGCGATCTCGGTGGCCTTGACGCTCACCCAGACCTCCGAGCCGACGCGGAGATCGAGCGTCGATTTCGCGGCTTGCGTGATCTCGGCCGTGATGGGGATCCCCGCGTCCACCAGGACCCGAGACCGACGCCCCTGGTCGTCGATGTCGGTGATGGTCCCGCGCCATGCGTTGCGCGCGCTCCCTGCTGGCTCCTCGCGGTGCACAACCACGGCTTCGGGATGGATCACCGCGAAGGCATCGCCACGAATGTCATCGTCGTTCACCACCACGAGCTCGGCACCGTCTGCGGTGTGAAGCCGATCATCGGCAAGCGTCCCGCGGTAGAGGTTCACCCCGACGAGGTCGGCGATGAAACGAGAGCGCGGTCGCGCACGGAGCTCGTCGAGCGTGCCGGACTGCTGCACCTGCCCGTGCTCGATGATCACGACTCGGGTGGCGAGGGCGAGCGCGTCGATGGGGTCGTGGGTGACGACGATGCGCGCACCTGCAAACCGGTCAAGCTCTCGCCTCAGCTCCCGGCGGACCTCGACCCGCGTCGTGGCATCGAGCGCGGCCAGCGGCTCGTCGAGCAAGAGGAGGCGCGGCTCGAGCACGAGCGCACGCGCGAGCGCCACCCGTTGCGATTGTCCACCCGACAGTGCGCCAGGACGCGCGTCGGCGTGATCACCGAGCCCAACACCCACGAGGCGCTCGCGGGCTGCCTCGCGCGCGGACCGACGCGATTGCCCGTGGGAGCGGAGCCCAAAGGCAACGTTCTCGAGCGCGCTGAGGTGCGGGAACAGCAGATAGTCCTGGAACACGAAGCCGATGGACCGGTCTTCGGTGGCCACCCATGTGTCGGTTCCGGGCTCGTCGAGGACCGTGCCGTCGAGCGTGATCTGGCCGGCGTCGATCGGGATGAGCCCCGCGATGGCGCGCAAGAGAGTGGTCTTGCCGGCACCGTTCGGTCCCAGCACGACAACCGTCTCCCCATTGGCTGCGGTGATGTCGACCTCGAGGTTGAGGTGACCGAGCGACACCCGGACCTGGGCGTGGAGCGTCATACGCGCAACCAGTGGTCGCGAAGGGACACGAGCACCGCGAGCGAGACCGCCACGAGGGCCAAGCTCAACGCGATCGCCGCTTCGGGTCGAGTCTCGAAGGCGAGGAAGATCGCGAGCGGCATGGTCTGCGTCTTGCCAGCCAGATTTCCGGCGAAGGTGATCGTCGCGCCGAACTCGCCGATCGCGCGCGCCCACGCCAACGCCGCACCAGCGACCAACGATGGGGCGATCATCGGCAACGTCACGCGCCGGAACCGAGTCCAACGCCGCGCACCGAGGGTCGCGGCAGCATCTTCGTAGCGTTCGTCGAGCCCGCGCAGCGCGGCTTCCACGGTGATCACGAAGAACGGCATGGAGACGAACGTCTCGGCCACGATCGCGCCGCCGGTCGTGAACGGCAGTCTGATCCCGAACCAATCGTCCAAGTACTGGCCCATCACACCCCGCCGACCGAACGCGAGGAAGAGCGCGACACCGCCAACGACTGGTGGGAGGATCATCGGCAGGAGCACACATGCACGGGCGAGGCGTCGGCCCGGGAACTCGACCCGAGCCAGCACCCACGCGAGCGGCGTGCCAAAGATGATCGCGAGCATGGTCGCCGCGAGCGAGCATTCAAGCGACAGGCGAAAGGCATCCCGCGTCGCGGGTTCCGTGAGCTGGTCCCCGAGATCGGACCACGGCGCTCGGATGAGCATCCCGACGAGCGGGAGCACGAAGAAGACGAGAGCCACCGCGGCCAGCGCGATGGCGACGGCGGGCGGTCGGCGTGCTTCGAGGCGTCGTCGACCACCCGGTCGATCGTTCATGAGGGCATGGCTACGGCGCGAGGAAGCCGAAGCTCTCGAGCGTAGTGAGGCCGGCCCTCGACGTCACGTACTTGGCGAACGCCTTGGCCGTCGCGCGGTTCTGCGTAGCTTTCACGACTGCGATTGCGTACGCCGCGGTCACGTTGTCACGCTTCGGGATCTCCATGCCGTCGACGTCATCGACGGCAGCCGCGACGTCGGTGAGATAGACCACCGCCGCATCGGCTTCACCCAGGCTGACCTTCGAGAGGGTGTCCTTGGCCGTCAAACCGGTGGGTACCACCGGAACGGTCACGCCCGCTTGCTCGTAGGCCTGGAGCGCGTACTTGCCGCAGGGCACCGCAGGTGCGCACAACGTGAGCAGCACGTCGGGCTTCACGGTGTCGGCGAGCGTCTTGATGTTCAGCGGGTTCCCGGGTTCGACGGCGATCTCGAGACGGTTGCGAACGAACACCACTCCCGAACCGCTCACGCCACCGGCCGCCTTGAGCTTGGCGACGTTGGCCGTGTCGGCCGACGCGAACACATCGCCCGGCGCGCCCTCTTCGAGCTGGGCTTCGAGCGTGGACGACGAGCCAAAGTTGAAGGTGACCGTGGTGCCCTGGTACCTCTTCGAGAAGTCTTCACCGATCTGGGTGAACGCACCGGTGAGCGACGACGCCGCGAACACGGTGATGGCCCCAGTCGGCTTCTTGGCCCTTGGTGCCGCGTTCGCGAATGATCCACCAAGCGCAACCACCGCAATGAGCATGCACACCACCATTTGGACCCTGGTTCGCATGCACACCTCCGGCCTCGGGCTTTACTCTCAGTGAGACTATTCTCACGGTCATGGCGACGCCATCGCTGTCGCTGACTGACTGGGCGGTGCTCGGCGTGCTCGCCGAGACCCCGCGTCACGGTTTTGCGGTGGCCCGAGAGCTCGGGGCCGACGCCGAGCTCGGGCAGATCTGGACCGTCCGGCGACCACTCGTCTACCGGTCGCTCGACCACCTGAGCGACCTCGGACTCACAGAGCCGCGGGGCGTCGAACCGGGCGATCACGGACCCCACCGCACGGTGCTCGCACCCACGCGATCGGGACG
>JANOHN010000189.1:0-1984 GCA_031406505.1 Acidimicrobiia bacterium
AGCGCGGACTGCCAGTCCTGCCAGAGGAAGTCGCGGTGCAGCCCGGCGGAGATGTGATCCCAGGGCAGCACCTCGTCGTCGGTGCGATGACGAGTGACGTACCAGTCGGGATCGAGACCTTCCGCGGCCATGGCATCCATCCAGAGCGTGAAGTTGAAATGCTCTCCCCACTCCTGGAACGTTCCCCCGTTGCGCCACACCCGCTCGATGACCCGGCCGATCCGGCGGTCCCCTCGACTTGCGATTCCCTCGACGAACGTGGCCTCGGGATCGTGCCAGCGCATCTGCACCCCCGACTTCTTCGGGAGCGCATCGCGCAAGAGGCCCACCTTGCGCCGCAACTCGTCGACGCCATTCTGGCCGAACCATTGGAACGGAGTGTGCGGCTTCGGCACGAAGCCGCCGAGCGACACGGTGCACGACGCGCCCTTGTTGTATCGCCGGCCGATCTCCACCACGTTGCGTCCGAGCTCGGCCACGCCGAGCGTGTCCGCGTCCATCTCGGTGGGGAGGCCAGTGAGGAAGTAGAGCTTCACGCGTCGCCAGCCCTGCTCGTACGCGCCCTCGACGGCTGAGTACAGGTCTTCCTCGGTGATGAGCTTGTTGATCACCTGCCGCAAGCGCCAGCTGCCCGCTTCGGGCGCGAACGTGAGCCCGGTGCGGCGCACCTTCTGGATCTGGCTGGCAAGACCAACCGTGAACGCGTCGACTCGCAGTGAAGGGAGCGAGAGGCTCACGCAGCCGGTGCCATCCTGGTTGTTCACCAGATCGGCGACCAGCCCGTCGATGTGGAGAAGTCGGCACTCGACAACGACGTGAGCGCGACTTCGTCGTATCCCGTGCGCCGCAACCCGTCGCGCACCATCGTGCGCACCTGCTCCCAGGGGCGCTCACGGACAGGCCGCGTGATCATGCCGGCCTGACAGAAGCGGCAGCCCCGGGTGCAACCTCGGAAGATCTCGACGTTCAATCGGTCATGCACCACTTCGACCAGGGGCACGAGCTGTTGCTTCGGGTACGGCCACTCGGCCAGGTCGGCCACGGTGCGCTTGTCGACGACCGCAGGCACGTCGGGGTAGCGCGGCGTGATCCCACGCAGCCACTGCCCGTCGTACTCGACGTCGTACATCGACGGCACGTAGACGCCTGGAATGGCGGCGAGATCTCTCAGCGCAGCCTCGCGGTTCTTGCGTCCACCCCGCTTCCAGGCCGCCAGGACCTCGGTGATCTCCCCGACCACTTCCTCGCCGTCGCCCATCACGAGGGCGTCGACGAAGTCGGCAAGCGGCTCGGGATTGAAGGTGCAATGCCCACCGGCGATCACGATCGGGTCCTCGGGACCGCGCGCCTCGGAACGCACCGGCACACCGGCGAGGTCGATGCAGCTCAAGAGGTTCGTGTAGACAAGCTCGGCCGACAGGTTGAAGGCAAGCACGTCGAAGGCGCCCGCCGATCGATGCGTGTCGACGGAGAACAGCGGGATTTCGTTCGAACGCAGCTGCGCATCGAGGTCGATCCAGGGCGCGTAGGCCCGTTCGGCCGCCGCGTCGTCGCGTTCGTTCAGGATCTCGTAGAGGATTTGGAGCCCCTGGTTGGGCAGACCGATCTCGTAGGTATCGGGATAGACGAGGAGCCAGGAGACCTGCTCGGGCCGATGGGTCGGCCGCTGCGATCCCCGCTCCATTCCGATGTAGCGAGCGGGCTTCTCAACCTTGGCCAACAGAGGCTCGATCCTCGGCCACAGGTCGGTCATTTGCTCTTCCACTCTAGTTGCAAACGGGCCTTGGCCACGGGGTGGCCCGGGTCGGGGCCACGGGGCAATGGACGGCGGACTCAGACACGCAGGTCTCGCTGAACGCGAGAAGAGCGCTCGTTAGTTGAAGCGGTTGGCGTAGACGTTGCTGACGAGTGCGATGCAGGCGCTGGAAGCGATGAGGCTGGAGCCGCCGTAGCTCGTGAAGGGTAGGGGGATGCCGGTGACGGG
>JANOHN010000204.1:0-9151 GCA_031406505.1 Acidimicrobiia bacterium
CCGTGCAGCGCGCGCACACCGACCACGACGACTGGCGCGCCCACCCCGAGCGCGACGACTCCGAGCACGACGCGGCCGTCGGCGAGCAGCAGGGGCCCGGCCACCGTGGCGGTCACTACGAGCGCGCGGGCCAGTGGCAGCGGACCGAGGAACAGCGCGGGAGGCACCCGGAGGGGAAAGCGCTGCTCGTCGCCGTACGCGATCGCGTTGACCGCGGCGAGCGCGATGTCGGGCAGCGCAACGAGCACTGCGACGGCGACCCCCGCGGCGACGGCACCCCCACCGGCCCAACCCGTGGCCCTCCCGTCGGCGAGCGCGGCGACGGCAAGGAGTGCGTACGCCGGCGCGACAACACGGAGGAACGTGAGTCCGGCCGGCCGTGGCGCGAGCACCGCGACGGAGCCCGCCCCCCACGACGCCCAGAGCAGGACCGCGGCGACGACGCGTGGCGCGTCGGCGAAGGTCGCGATCGCATCACTGGCACCCGCGCCCGCGGTGAGGGGGAGCATGACCCACGCGATCCGCAGCAACCAGATCCGCACGAGCATCGTCGTAGTCTGACCGACGAGGGAAACCACCGGTCAGAGGCCCTCGGTATCCTGCGAGCCATGGCCGCGCCCGACCCCGCCGAACGAGTCGAGGAGCTGCGCGCGCTCGTCGAGTACCACAACGAGCGGTACTTCCTCGAGGACGAGCCGGAGATCTCCGACGCCGAGTACGACGCGCTCATGCGAGAGCTCCGCGAGGTCGAGGGCGCGCATCCCGAGCTCGTGGCGCCCGATTCGCCGACGCAACGACCCGGTGGCGGGGCCACCGCCACGTTCGCTCCGGTCCAGCACGTGGCGCCGATGCTGTCGCTCGACAACGCCTTCACGCGCGACGAGCTGCTGGCGTGGCATGACCGCATCGTGAAGCTCGTTCCCGGGCCGATCCCCCTCGTCGGGGAGCCGAAGCTCGACGGGCTCGCCATCTCGCTGCTCTACGAGGACGGGCGTCTCACTCGAGCGGCCACGCGTGGCGATGGCGTGACGGGCGAGGACGTCACCCCCAACGTCGCCACGATCGCGGCGATCCCGAAGCGGCTCACTGGCGACGCCGTGCCCGAGCGCATCGAAGTCCGCGGCGAGGTGTTCATGCCCCTGCAGTCCTTCGAGGATCTCAACCGGCGCCAAGGCGACACGGGCGACCGGCTGTTCGCCAATCCACGAAACGCCGCGGCCGGGAGCCTGCGCCAGAAGGACGCGCGCATCACCGCGTCCCGTGATCTTGACTTCTTCGCGTACCAGCTCGGCGTCCAGCAGGGTGGCCCCAAGCTCCGCTCGCACCACGACACCCTCGGCTGGCTCGCGCAGCTCGGGTTGCCGATCAACCCCCACATCGAGCAGTTGGCGGAGATCGACGCGGTCTACGCGTTCTGCGACCGCACGTTGGAGCACCGCCACTCGTTCGGGTACGAGATCGACGGGGCCGTCATCAAGGTCGACGATCTCGCACAGCGCGAGGAGATGGGCACCACGAGCCGCGCGCCGCGTTGGGCGATCGCGTACAAGTTCCCACCCGAGGAGAGGACCACGTTGTTACGTGGGATCTTCGTGAGCATCGGTCGCACTGGGCGCGCCACCCCCTTCGCGCAGCTCGAGCCGGTGTTCGTGGGCGGTTCGACGGTGGGTCTGGCCACGCTGCACAACCAGGACGAAGTCGCGCGCAAGGACGTGCGGCCGGGCGACACGGTGATCGTGCGCAAGGCCGGCGACGTGATCCCCGAGGTGGTCGGTCCGGTGCTCGCGAAGCGCAAGCGCGGCGCTCGCAAGTGGACGTTTCCGAAGGACTGTCCGGCATGCGGTGCCGCGCTCGTCCGGCTCAAGGGCGAGTCCGACCATCACTGCGTCAACATCGAGTGCCCGGAGCAGCGCGTGCAACGCATCTGCTATTTCGCCGGGCGTGGCGCGATGGATATCGAGGGCCTCGGCGAAGAGCGAGTCCGGCAGTTCGTCGACGCCGGCCTGCTGAGCGACGCGGCCGACATCTACTCATTGACCGTCGACCGCTTGCTCCCGCTCGAACGGATGGCGCAGAAGTCGGCCGAGAACCTCGTAGCCGCGATCGGAGCGTCGAAGACGCGCGGGTTGGCTCGCGTGCTCGTCGGTCTCAACATCCGCCACCTGGGACCCACCGCCGCGCAGGCCGTGGCCCGGGCAACGGGCGATCTCGAGCTCATCGAGCGCGCGTCGGAGGAGGAGCTGACCGCGATCGACGGCGTCGGTCCGGTCATCGCGCAGAGCGTGCAGCGCTTCTTCTCGGTGAAGGACAACCGCGCGGTCGTGAACAAGCTCCGCACGGCCGGCGTGGATCTCACGGCGCCGCGGGTTGCGCCGGTGGCGGGCGGCCCGCTCGACGGGATGACGTTCGTGCTCACCGGCGGGCTTGCACGGCTCACGCGTGAGGGTGCACAGGCCGCGATCGAGGAGCGCGGCGGCAAGGTCACGTCGTCGGTGGCGAAGAAGACGAGCTACGTGGTGGTCGGTGAGAACCCAGGCTCGAAGCTGGCGAAGGCCGAGTCGCTCGGCGTGTCGATCCTCGATGAGGAGGCATTCCATGTGCTCTTGGAGCACGGTCCGAGCGACTGAGTCAGGAGAAGGAGCGGAACGTCCAGGTGTAGCGATCGGGGTGGGCCGGACGGTCCTCGCCCTGGGCCCAGAACAGCACGGTGACCGTGTGCGGGCCGGGCTCGAACCGCACGACGTCGGTGCCGGGTCCGGGGCGAAAGCTGACCTGACCGAGCTCCTCGACGCGGTTCGTCTGATCCTCGGGCACCTCGACGTCGTCGATGACGAGTACGCCCGTGAGGTCGTTGCGAAGGTCGGCGGTGATCGCGTTCTGCAGGATCTCGCCGTTGGCCGGGTTCACGCTCTCGACGGCCTCACGGGGCGCCTCGTTGACCCTCGATGTGTCGGTGGCATCGAGGAGCACCGCCCCGAGGGTGGCGACGGCGAGCAGCATGGCGACGACCACGACGGCCCGCCAGGGGTGGCGAAAGATGGGCTCGCGCGACCGAGGTGCGGGGAGCGAAGTCACCATCGATCCAGAGGCTACCGACGGCACTACGGGTATCCCGCAGGGAGCCGTTCGCCGAGGTGGAGTGGAGCGGCCCGGCGCTTCGCGCCATGAGCGGGATGTTGGCTACCGACGGGTCCTGGCGCCTAGCGGGTCGTGGCCGACCACGAAGTGCCCTGACGACGTAGGCGGGGCCTCGTAGCCTGGTTGCTCACATGGCCCACTCTGCCCTCGTTGACCTCGTTGGTCGCGTCCTGGTCGGCCGCTACCGCCTGCTCGCCCCCATCGGGGCCGGCGGGAGTGGTCGCGTCTACCTCGCTGACGACATCCGGCTGAAGCGCCGGGTGGCGGTCAAGGTGCTCCACAGCGGTCTCGCCGAGGACGCTGCGTTCCTCCGGCGGTTCCGAGCCGAAGCCCAGATCGCGGCATCGCTCCACCACCCCCATGTGATGGCCGTCTACGACTGGGGCGAGGACGACGGTGTGCCGTTCATGGTGCTCGAGCTGCTCAAGGGCGGCTCGCTCCGTGGGTTGCTCGACACTGGAGCACGGCTCACGCCCCAGCAATCGGTGCACGTTGGCCGCCAGGTGGCCGCAGCGCTTCGGTACGCGCACACCCGAGGACTCGTCCACCGCGACGTGAAGCCCGCCAACCTCCTCTTCGACGAGCACGGCATCGTGCGCGTCGCCGACTTCGGCCTTGCCCGCGCGCTCGCCGAGGCGTCCTGGACCGAGCCGGGCGGTGCGGTGCTCGGCACCGCGCGGTACGCCGCGCCCGAACAAGGTGAGGAAGGTCGCCTCGACGGGCGGTCCGACCTGTACGCGTTGGCACTCGTGCTCGTGGAGGCATGCACCGGCGTGGTGCCGGTGGTCTCCGACACGGCATTCGGGACGATCGCGATGCGCGCGCACCGCGGCGTGCAGGCGCCGATGGAGCTTGGGCCGCTCGGCCCCGTGGTCAACCGGGCCGGTCGCCCCGATCCGTCCGAGCGCTACGTCGATGCGGCCTCGATGGGATCGGCGCTCGCACGTGCTGCGCGCCAGCTCCCGCCGCCTGGCGCGTTGCCGATCGCCGGATTGGGCGAATCGGTCGACGACGTGGAGCCGACGACCGTCGGACGCGCGCGACGGGCATCGAGCGGCGACGCGTCGGCTGACGACACCGTGTCGGCAGCACCCGAGCTCGAGATCATCGGTGAGTCGCGCCACGCGGTCATGCGCCGCAGCGCGGTGCCGGTCGGTGTCGGCATGGCGATCGCCGCGATGCTGATCGCTCCGCTCGCGCTGTTCCTGTCGACCGGGCCGACCGCGAGCGCCGCGGTCCCCGGGCTGGTGGGGCTCCAGCGCCCGGAAGCCGCCGCCGCGGCGACCGACGCCCAGCTGCTCATGACGGTCGTGGACCGGCGAACGTCCGACGATCCGCGTGGGCTCATCGTCGAGCAGCGCCCGGGTCCCGGTGCGTTCCTCAGCGAGGGTGATGAGGTGCGGGTGGTCGTGTCGCGCGGCCCGCCGCCAGTCGTGATCCCCAACGTTGCGGGTCTGGTCCTGGCCGACGCCCAAGCACAGCTCGAGCTCGCCGGCTTCGTCGTCGCGCTCGAACGGCAGTACAGCGAAGACTTCGTGACGGACATCGTGCTCGGCAGCGCGCCGTCCGGTGGCGAGAAGGCGCGTCCCGAATCGACGATCACGCTCGCCGTGAGCGACGGGCCCGCGCCGGTGCCGGTCCCCGACGTTGCCGGTCAGTCGTACGACCAGGCCGTCGCCAACCTCGCGGCGAAGCGCCTCGGCGCGGCGCGCCGCGACGCGTTCAGCGACACTGTGGCTTCGGGCACCGTCATCGGCACCGAGCCGGCCGCGGGGCAGTCGGTGCCACGCGATTCACAGGTGATGATCGTCGTGAGCAAGGGACCGGAGATGGTGCAGGTCCCCAATGTCGTGGGCATGACCATCGAGTCCGCGAGCTCAGCCTTGCGCGATCGAGGCCTCAGCCCCGACGTGGAGAACTACGCGCCTGGTGCACGCGTGCGCGCCCAAGCCCCACCCGGCGGCACGGTGGTGAAGAAGGGCTCCAAGGTCACGCTCTTTCTCTAGCGGTGCGTTCGGCCCTGTGGGCCAGCGGAGTCCTACGATGCCGACCGGCACTGGTCGAGCAAAGGACGCACTGAGCATGGGAACGCTGGACGGTCGGGTTGCGATCATCACGGGAGCCGGGCGCGGGCTCGGCCGTGAGCACGCGCTGCTGTTCGCCGCTGAAGGAGCAAAGGTCGTCGTGAACGACCTCGGTGGCGACGTCGACGGTGAGGGCGCCGACCGCGCGCCCGCACAGCAGGTCGTCGACGAGATCAAGGCGATGGGTGGCGAGGCTGTCGCGAACGTCGACAGTGTGTCCGACTGGGATGGCGCCAAGCGGCTCGTCGATCTCGCGATCGAGACCTTCGGCGACCTCCACGTGCTCGTGAACAACGCGGGCATCCTGCGCGACCGCATGCTCGTGAACATGAGCGAGGACGACTGGGACTCGGTCATCAACGTGCACCTGCGCGGCCACTTCTGCCCGACGCGGCACGCGGCTGCGTATTGGCGTGAGCAGGTCAAGGCCGAAAAGACGGTCAACGCGGCGATCGTGAACACGTCGTCCACGTCGGGAGTCCTGGGTAGCGTCGGCCAGACGAACTACGGCGCAGCCAAGTCCGGCATCGCAACCTTCTCGACGATCTGTGCGATGGAGCTCGGTCGCTACGGCGTGCGCTCGAACGCGATCACGCCGATGGCCCGCACGCGGCTCACCGAGCAGACGCCCGGGTTGGAGGACGTGATCAAACCTCCCGAGGATGCGTCGAAGTTCGACATGTGGGAGGCGGCGAACGTCTCACCGATGGTGGCATACCTGTCCACGGCCGATTGCCCGTTCACGGGCGACACGTTCTTCGTCGAAGGCGACGTGGTCGCTCGTTATCAGCCGTTCGTGATCGCCGAGCGGATCACGAACAACGGTGAGCGCTGGTCGGTGGACCAGCTCAAGAAGGCCGCGCCCAAGCTCCAGCCCAAGGAGCGCCGCGGCGGTCCCAGCGAGATCGCCATCGCGGCGGGATAGTGCCGGCGGCTACTCCGTGATGCCCTGAATCGCCTCGAGGAGCGCGGCGTTCGCGGTGGTGGGTGTTCCACCGGCTTGGGCCGCCATCATCTTCGCGAGGTCGCCTTGGATGCGGACCTTGCCGGCCATGAACGCCTGCATCGCGGCGCTCGGATCGCCGGAGACGAACATCTCTCTTGCCGTCTCGTAGTCGGTCGTGACCGTTGCGTCGGCATCGTCGGCATGTCCGATGCCCACGTGGCCCTGCCCGCCTCGCGACGACATGTGCAGATGACGCTCCGCGCCGAACGGCGTCTCGGTGACGATCACGTTGGTGACGACGTCGATGCTCCCAGGCGCGTCGGCGCCGTGGACCTCGACCAGCTTCTCCACCACTGCGAACCACTCGTCCGACAAGAACGCATGCTTGGTCACTCGAACCCTCCGGGTCACGGCGCGACCGGATCGTAGACTCGCCACCGTGGCACCCCGAATCACACGCGCCGACGTGGAGCACGTCGCCCAGCTCGCGCGGCTCGCACTCGACGACGACGAGATGGAGCGGCTCGCCGTCGATCTCGGCGGCGTCCTGGAGCACGCTCAGGATCTCGACGCGCTCGACCTCGACGGTGTTCCACCGACGGCGCACCCCCTACCGCTGGTGAACGTGTTTCGCCCCGACGAGGTAGGTCCGACCCTCGACCGCGCCGAGGTCCTCGCGGAGGCGCCCGCGGCCGAGGACGGTCGGTTCCGCGTTCCTCGGATCCTCGACGCTCCGTGACGGCACTCGAGATCGCCGCGGCGGTTCGAGCCGGCGAGCGCTCGGCCCGAGAGGTGGTCGACGAGCACCTCGCCGCGATCGAGGCGCGCGAGCCCGAGATCCACGCGTTCAACCTCGTGCTGGCCGACGAGGCGCGCGCCCAAGCCGACGCAGTCGACGCCGCGATCGCGGCCGGCGATGACCCTGGGCCGCTCGCAGGCGTCCCGGTCGCGCTCAAGGACAACCTGTGCACGCGTGGCATCCCCACGACCTGCGGGTCGCGCATCCTCGACAACTGGCGTCCGCCGTACGACGCGACGGTGGTGGAGCGCCTGCGCGCCGCTGGTTCCGTCGCCGTGGGCAAGACGAACCTCGACGAGTTCGCGATGGGCTCGTCCACCGAGAACTCGGCGTTCGGCCCAACCGGCAATCCCCACGATCCTTCTCGGGTCCCGGGGGGATCGAGCGGTGGATCGGCCGCGGCGGTGGCGGCCGGGTTCGCGTCGATCGCGCTCGGGTCCGACACGGGCGGTTCGATCCGCCAGCCCGCGGCGATGTGTGGCGTCGTTGGCGTCAAGCCCACGTACGGCCGCGTGTCGCGCTACGGGCTCATCGCGTTCGCGAGCAGCCTCGACCAGATCGGGCCGTTCGCAGCCACAGTCGCTGACGCCGCGCTCGTGCTCGACGTGATCGGTGGTCCCGACCGTAGGGATTCCACGTGCGTACCGGATGCGCCACCATCGTTCGTGCAGGCACTCGCCGCCGGGGTCGACGGTGTGCGCGTCGGCATCGTCGAGGAGCTGACCGATGCCGAAGGCGTGGAGCCCGAGGTGCGCGGCGCGGTCCTGCGCGCGGCCGCGGCGCTCGAAGCCGCAGGCGCCACGGTCGACCGCGTCTCGATACCGAGCACCGTCTACGGCATCTCGGCGTACTACTTGATTGCGCCGGCCGAGGCGTCGTCGAACTTGGCTCGCTATGACGGCGTCCGGTACGGGCTGCGCGTCGACGGCGAGGATGTCCTCTCGATGAACGCCCGCACGAGGGCCGCGGGATTCGGACCCGAAGTGAAGCGTCGGATCATGCTCGGCACGTACTCGCTCTCTGCCGGATACTTCGACGCGTACTACGGCAAAGCGCAACGCGTCCGCACGCTCATCATCCGAGACTTCGCCAAGGCGTTCGAGTCACACAACGTGTTGCTCACCCCGACGGCACCCACCGTTGCGTTCAAGATCGGCGAGAAGGCGACGGACCCGCTCGCGATGTACCTCTCGGACGTATGCACGGTGCCCAGCAGTCTCGCCGGCCACGCAGCCATGAGCGTGCCGTTCGGAACGGGTGCGGCCGACATGCCCATCGGCGTGCAGGTGCTCGCGCCGGCGCTCGCCGAGGTCGTGATGTTCCGGGTCGCTCAGGCGCTGGAGTCGGCGCGATGAGCTACGAGGCGGTGATCGGGCTCGAGTCGCACGTGGAGCTGTCGACCGACACGAAGCTGTTCTGCAGCTGCCCGAACCAGTTCGGCGCTGATCCGAACACGAACGTGTGCCCCGTGTGTCTCGGGCTGCCGGGCTCGCTCCCTGTCCTCAACGAGCGCGCCGTCGAGCTCGCGTTGCGACTGGCCGAGGCGTTGCACTTCCACGTGCCTGAGCGCTCGCTCTTCGCCCGCAAGAACTACTTCTACCCGGACATGCCGAAGGACTTCCAGATCAGCCAGTACGAGGAACCGATCCTCAGTGACGGCCAGCTCGAGATCGACGGCGTGGTCATCGGCATCGAGCGCGCGCATCTCGAAGAGGACACGGGTAAGTCGTTGCACGTCGGTGGCGGCGGGCGCATCCACGAGGCCGACCACTCGCTCATCGACTACAACCGCGCCGGCGTGCCGCTCATGGAGATCGTAAGCCGACCCGACATCCGCACTGCCGAGCAGGCGCGGGCCTATGTGTCCGAGCTGCGGGCCGTGCTCCTCGCCATCGGCCTGTCCGACGTGAAGATGGAGGAAGGGTCGATGCGCGTTGACGCCAACGTGTCGCTGCGCAAGACCGGTGCCACCGAGTTCGGCACCAAGGTCGAGGTCAAGAACATGAACTCGCTGCGTTCGCTCGGGCGCGCCATCGACCACGAGATCGAGCGGCAGGCCGCGGTGCTCGACGCGGGGGAGCGGATCCCGCAAGAGACCCGGCACTGGGACGAGAGCGAGGGTCGCACGCACGGCATGCGCTCGAAAGAGGGGTCGAGCGACTATCGCTACTTCCCGGAGCCCGA
>JANOHN010000211.1:0-12476 GCA_031406505.1 Acidimicrobiia bacterium
GGTTCTCGGGGTGCTCCCACCGCACGTACTGCGAGCCCCGCCACCCGTTCTGGCGCAGGCGGTCGAGGCCTCGGTGATATCCCACGCGAGCGCAGGCGTAGGCCTCCACGTCGTCGCGGCCGAGCTCGCCGAGGCGGGCCCATGCGTCGAGGAACCTCGGCCAGTGGGCCACCACATCGGACACCGCGTCTCGACGCGTGCTCGCCGGCGCCGCCAGGGCGTGGTCGAGGGCCGCGAGCGCGTCGCTCGGCTCGGGATCGAGCACAACCTCGTCCGGCGCCGACGACATCGAGACAGGGATGTCGGTCATCACGTCGGACCGTAGTCGAGCCGGTTTTGGCGTCAGAAAACGCGACGATTTCGCGCCTTTTGACGCCAAAAACATGGGCCCGCCCCGAAATCTGCGTTGACGGCTCGCCGGTACGATTGGGTCGAATGACCGATACCGCAGAAGCGCTTGACCCCGCCGCGCCCTCCGCCGCCCCGCCCCAGCCGGTGCCCGCCTCGACGCGCCTGTTGCTCGCGCGGCACGCGGTGACCGCACAGACCGGGCCCTTGCTCTCGGGACGCGCGCCCGGGATCGACCTGTCGGACGAGGGCCGCGGCCAAGCCGAGGCATTGGCCGAGCGACTCGCCGTCCTGCCGATCGCCGCGGTGTACGCGAGCCCGATCGAACGCACCACGCAGACCGCGCAGGCGGTCGCGACGCGCCACGGTCTCGATGTGCTGCCGCTCCCGGGGGTGATCGAGGCGGACTACGGAGAGTGGACGGGGCAAGCGCTGAGCGATCTGGCCAAGACCGACCTCTGGAAGGTCGTGCAGCGCATGCCGTCGCGCGCGTCGTTCCCCGGCGGCGAGTCACTGGCGGCCATGCAGTCCCGCATGGTGGCTGCGCTCGACGCGCTCGTCACCGAGCACCCGGGCGACCTCGTCGTCGTGGTGTCGCACGCCGATCCGATCAAGGCGGCGATCGCTCACTACACCGGTGTGCATCTCGATCTGTTCCAGCGGATCGTCGTGTCGCCGGCGTCGGTGACTGCGTTCGAGTTCGGCCACCACGGGGTGGCCATGCTGAAGTGCAACGACACCGGTGGTCTCGACGAGCTGAAAGCACACGCGCCCAAGCAGCAAGACGACGAGAAGGAAGCCCCGAAATAGACCCGATGCCGGATCCGATCGAGCTCGACAATGTGGACGCCCTGGGTACCGGCGCGGTCGGAGAGCCCGGCCAGCGCGCGTTCTATCTCCAGGCGCGCTCGGCCGAGGCGCAGCTCACGGTGCTCGTTGAGAAGGAGCAGATCGCGCTGCTCGCCACCGAGGCCGTCGCGTTCCTCGATCGCATCGCCGACGACTACCCGGAAGATCCGATCTCCTTGCCGGTCACCGCGGCCGCGTTGCACGAGCCCACGGTCCCGCTGTTCCGTGCCCGTCTCATCGGCCTCGGCTTCGATCCCGAGCGCGAGCTCGTGCTCATCGAGCTGCGCGAGCGCACCACCTCCGACGACGAGGAAGAAGAGGATGAGGCACCGGGCGAGGCCCTTGACTTCGTCATCGACGACGAGGAAGAGGGCGACGGCTACGTCGCACGCATCTACGCCACGCGCCCGCAAGTGCGCGCGATGGCGGCGTGCGGTGCCGAGGCGGTTGCCGGCGGGCGTCCGCCGTGCCCGCTGTGCGATCAGCCGATGGATCCTGCCGGACACCGGTGCCCTCGCTGGAACTGAGCCCCGAGGAGTTGGCCGCGCTCCTGGCGCGGGCCGACTTCGAGGTCGTTGGGCGCATGCGGTACGCGTCGAACGGCACGTTCCTCGTGCAGGGGTCGATCGATGGCGTCGAGATCAGCGCCGTGTACAAGCCGCGCCGTGGTGAGCGACCACTGTGGGACTTTCCCGACGGCACGCTGTGCAACCGCGAAGTCGCCGCATACGAAGTGTCGCGCGCACTCGGTTGGGGGATCGTGCCGGTCACCGTCATGCGCACCGATGGCCCGCTCGGCCCCGGCGCGGTGCAGCGCTTCGTGGAGCACGATCCTGAAGAGCACTACTTCACATTGCTACCCGGAAACCCGGAGCGCTTCCGCGAGTTCGCGGCCTTCGACGTGCTCGTAAATAACACCGACCGCAAGGGTGGGCACTGTCTGCACGATCAGGTGAATGACGTGATCGTGGGCATCGACCACGGCCTCACGTTCCACCCGATGTGGAAGCTCCGCACCGTGATCTGGGACTTCGCCAGCGAACCGCTGCCACCGGCGTTGACCAACGCCGTGTGCGCGCTCGTGCGCGGGATCGACGAAGGCGAAGTCGGCGAGCGATTAGCCCGCCTGCTGTCACCGCCCGAGCTCGCCGCGCTGTCGACGCGCGCCGCGGACCTCCTGCGCGCCGGCTGCCTCCCCGAACCCGACCCCGGCTACCACTCCGTGCCCTGGCCCATGGTCTGACATGACGGGGGAGGCAGGGAGTCTCTACGCGGGAAGCAGCTCGTCGTCGAGGTACTGGGTGCGACACAGCGAGCGCTGGAGCTTGCCCGACGATGTCTTGGGCAGGCTGCCGGCCTGCACGAGGATCACCTCGTGCGGTGGGATGCCGACCACGTCGCACACGACCTCGACGACCTCCTCGCGCACACGTAGCGGCGCGTCGGCGTCGGCGCGAGTCTCAGCCACGACGACGATGCCTTCCTTGCCGCGCCGCGTGTCCGTCCCGAACGCGATCACGTTGCCGGGGCGCACACCGTCGACGGCGGCCGCGGCCCGCTCGATCTCCTCGGGGAACACGTTGCGGCCACCCACGATGATCACGTCCTTGATGCGTCCGCACACCACGACTTGCCCGCCGACGAGGTATCCGAGGTCGCCGGTGCGGAGCCAGCCGTCGCGGATGGTGGCCAACGTCACGTCGTCGCGCTGCCAGTAGCCCGGCGTCACCGACGTGCCACGGAGCTCGAGCTCGCCGACTTCCCGATCCGCGCACGGTGTGCCGGTGTCGGGATCACACACGCGCACGTCGAAGCCGCGCAACGGTCGTCCCAGCAGCGCGAGCCGTCGAGCGTCTTCCGGCCGCGTGGCCGGCGCTGCGAAGCGCTCGTGTTCGAGCGTGGTGCGATTCACCGTGTCCACGCTCATGCCGCTTCCCGGTTCTGGGAACGAGATTGCGAGGGTGGCCTCGGCCATGCCGTACACACAGAACGCCGCCGACGGTGAGAGTCCGTACGTCGCGCCGGCTTCGAGGAACGCCTCGACCGCGCCGGGGTCGATCGGCTCGGCACCGTTGAGGGCCAACCGCCATTGCGACAGATCGAGGTCGTCGGCCCGTCGGAGTGCACGCGCGGCGAGCGCGTACGCAAAGTTCGGGCCGCATGCGAGCGTCGCTCGGTACTCCGACATCCAGCGCATCCAGTCGGCCGGCGCCGCGAGGAAATCTTGGGGCGGTGCGATCGCCAGATCGAAACCCGTGATCATCGGCGTCGTCAGCATGCCGATCAGACCCATGTCGTGATACAGCGGCAGCCACGACACACCAACGTCACCGGCGCCAAGCCCAGCGCCTTCGACGATCGCGTCGATGTTGTTGACGACGCAGCGGTGGGGGAGCATCACGCCCTTCGGATCGTCCGTCGATCCGCTTGTGAACTGCAGCACCGCCAGCGAATCTGCGTCGTCGGGCGGGCGCTCCCACGCCGATGACGAGCCGCGCAGCTCCGGCAGCCGCACGACCGGTGGGTCACCGGGTTGCGTCGCAAGGAACGGTTCGAGCTCGGGGTCCACGAGCACCAAGCACGCCTGTGCGCTCGCGATGCGGGCGCGTGTCTGCATCGTGAACGCCTCGATGGACCCGAGGCGCATCGGCAACGGCAGGCACACAACTGTCGCGCCGGTCAACCATGTTGCCTGGATCGCGGTGACGAGCGGACGAGACGTCGGGCCGATGATCGCCACTCGGTCGCCTGGGGTCACGCCCAGTGCTTGGAGCGCGGCGGCCATCCCCGCGGCGTCGTCGTGGAGCTGCGCCCACGACACGCGCTCGGCGTGCCGGTCGGTCGCGGCCGACCCGAGGAACGTGATGCCGGCGTCGGTGCCGGTCGCCCCAACGATCCGCGACACGAGGGAAGTCACGGGGGGCAGGCTCCCACGCCTAGGGCGCCGGTGTCAGATGACCAGCTGGATCCCGGAAGAACCGGGATCGGGGCAGCACCAGGTCAGCCCCTTCGGCGGCCGCGCGTTCCAGGACTACCTCGTCGACGTGTGATCCGTACGCGACGACGCGGGCCGACGGCGCGGCCGCGCGTACCGCGGCGAGCGAATCGGCGAAGCGCCCGAGGTCAACAACCACGACGTCGGCATCGGCCACGTCAGCCGCGTCGGTGGTGAACTCGACGTCGGGAACGGCCGCGGAGACGCGCGACCGGTCCATCAAGTCACTCACGA
This sequence comes from Acidimicrobiia bacterium, assembly GCA_031406505.1. Classification (GTDB taxonomy): domain Bacteria; phylum Actinomycetota; class Acidimicrobiia; order IMCC26256; family PALSA-555; genus SHVJ01. The sequence goes on from JANOHN010000211.1 coordinate 4,427, forward strand.
ATGCCACGATCCTCACGACGACTTCCCCACGCGCGTGCGCGGGCTGAAGCAGCACCACGCGACGCCGAGGATCCCTGCGACCAGCGATGCGGCGAGGAATGCGATCTTGGCGTGCGCGAGCGCCGAGCCCCTGAAGGCAAGGTCGGCGGCGTACAGGGACACCGTGAGACTGATGCCAGCGATGAGTCCGATGCCGACCACATGCCGCATCGCAAGGCCATCGGGGAGCCGACCGATGCCGGTGCGAAGCCCGACGAACGTTGCCGCAGTGACGCCCAGCACCTTGCCGCACACGAGTGCGGTGATGATGCCGAGGCTGATCCGCGATCCCAAAGCGCGGCCGCCGCTGTCAAGTGAGACACCCGCGTTCGCAAGGACGAACAGCGGGACGATCACGAAGCTCACCCACGGCAACAGGTGATGTTCGACGCGCTCGAGCAGCGACACGCCGCGCACAAGGCGCAGTGGCACCAGCACCGCGAGGCCCACGCCGATCAACGACGCCGACACGCCGCCGCTGAACAACACAGCAACGAGCAGCAGCGTCCCGATGTCGTCCACGATCGCCAGCTCGAGCAGGAACAACCGAGCACCGGACGGCATCCAATTGCGCACCAGCGTCAACACGCCGACCGCGAGGGCAACGTCGGTGGCGAAGGGAACCGTCCAGCCGTTGAGCCCGCGACTGTCGCCAGCAATCAGCCCGAAGATCACGGCGGGGACGACGATGCCGCCGAGCGCGGCGATGGCAGGCAACGCGGCCGCTCGTCGATCCCGGAGCGCGCCGACCAACAGCTCGCGCTTGATCTCCAAACCAACGAGGAAGAAGAACAGCACGACCAGACCGTCGACCAAGTCGCGCCCACTCGCTTCACCGATGAGCGTGTCTTCCCAGAATCCGGTGTAGCCACCGAGGCTGGCCCAAATGAGCGACGCAGCCACACACGCCAGGAGCACGAAACCCGATACCGCTTCGATCGAGACGAACTCCTCGCCCATCGGCGGCAGGTAGCGACCCGCCTTCGGGAGTCGGACGTGCGAACGACGGGTCAGATCAAACCTTCGGCGCGGCAACGGGAATGCGACGGGGTGCTTCAACCGCAAACTCGGGCCAACGCTTGCGCGACTTCTTCGAGAGCTTGTGCATCAGCTCGATGGCGCCGGGGTCGTCGTCGCCCGGGCGCGTCTCGATCCACCCGTCGCGCAGCAGGCCGTCCATGAGCTCGCGCCCCACATCGGTGCGCACGATCGTGAGCGTCCAGTCGTTGAATGCACCGATGCCGCCGGTGGAGATGTCGGCGTGCTCTGCCGCGAAGTCGGGGCACATGTTGCAGCCCTCACGCGTCCATGCGTGGCACTCCTTGAGCGGCACTTCGTGGTAGTCGCCGTTCTTCATCCAGATCTGGAAGACGCCCTTGATGTTCATCTTCTTCATCTCGGACTTCTTCAACCCGTACTTTGCTTCGAACAGCTCCTCGAAGATCGCGTCGTCGAACGTCTTCGAGCAGAGCAATCCGATGTTGAGCGACAGCCGGCGAGCGACCTTGCCCGCCTTGCGTTGCTTCATCACGGGCGGGACCGAGCTCTGACAGCTCATTCCGACCAGAGCGATCCGTTCGGCGCCACCTTCGACCGCGTCGTTGTACGCCATCGTGTTGGCCGAGTACGTGTAGCGGCTGCCGGCCGAGGCGATGACGTCTTCCTTCGTGCGAGCGACGCCCGGAATCGCCTTCCAGGTGGACCCGTCGCCCTCGAGGTAGCTCACGAGCGCGGCGTCGATGATGTCGTGCTCGAGCGCGTACAGGAGGATGGCCGACACGAGCCCGCCGTCCTGGCCCACCTCCTGGAGTACGGGATCGGTGGCACGGGCCAGCACGATGTCCTTGGACACGCCCGACGGCTCATCGACCGTGCGGGCACGCCCGAACATGAACTCGTCGATCTCCACTTCCCAGTCGCGAAAGCGCGGGCATGCACGAGTACAGCTGGTGCAGCCCTTCTGGCCGTGGCTGCAGTCGTCCGGGCCGAATCCGTCCTCCGTCTGGAACGGCTTGTAGATGCCTTCGTCGTCGCGGTAGCCGAGCACGTCGTGCGGGCACACGATCACGCACCCTGCGCAGCCAGTGCACAGGCCGCTCGTGACGACCTCCGCGTACAGGTGCTTCCACTGGAACTTCTCGGGTGCCACTTGGGTGAGTCTACGAGAGTGCGCCGCGCGCGCGACTGGCTGGACCCATAGGCTCGTGCGTTCGAGCGCCTGGGAGGCAGGGATGGCAACGTACGACCCCCCGCAACCGGCGCAGGTGCCGCCTCCTCAGTACGTTCCGCCGGCGACGCCACCTTCGACCGTGCGGTGGAGGAACCTGCAACACCTGAGCACGGTACTGACGACGGCATTCGTGTTGAACGCGCTCGCCGCGGCCGTTGGGATCGTCTTCCTCGCCCAGCGACTCAGCATCTTCTCCGAGTTCGAAGACGGCGGCGGTGCCTTCGACCTGGCGCGGCGCGACGAGGCGGCCGCGAACAACGTGCAATCCATCGCCATCACGATGGTGGTTCTGCTTCTGGTCACGTTGATCCTGTTCATCATCTGGATGTGGCGCGCAGCCAAGAACAACGAGGCACTCGGGCGCACGCATCCACGGTTCGGTCCAGGCTGGTCGATCGGCGGTTGGTTCATTCCCTTCGCGAATCTCGTGATCCCAGTCCTGATCATGCAAGACCTCTGGCGAGGATCCGATCCGTCCATCCCGCGGGGTGACACGCGCTGGAAGATCGTGGACCGCTCGGCCCTCGTCGGCTGGTGGTGGGGCCTGTTAGTCGGGTCGCGTATCGCGGTCGGGTTCTTCAACGGTGTTTCCAATGACGAGCGCTTCACAATCTCGGAGCTCCGGAGCGACGTGAGCTTGTCAATCGTCAGTGCCGCGCTGTCGATCGTCGCGGCGGTGCTCGCGATCCTCGTCGTTCGGTCGATCACCACGCGCCAGATGGAGACGCTGCGGGTTCAGAACGAACAATGGGGGCAGCCGTCGGGCGGCGAGGCGCCCGCCATCTAGATCTAGACGCGCAGCAGCCGATCCACCGCTTGCACGGCTTCGTGCACCTTGGCGTCGCCCTCGGCGGGGCTCGACTTCGCCGCTTCGAGCACGCAGTGGCGAAGATGCTCGTCGAGCAGGCCGAGCCCGACGTTCTGGAGCGCCTTGCTGACGGCCGCGATCTGCGTGAGCACGTCGATGCAGTATTCGTCGGCTTCGATCATGCGCTGGAGCCCGCGCACCTGACCTTCTATGCGGCGGAGGCGAGCGCGGTAGTCGTCCTTGGCGAGGGAGTACCCCCGCGTCTGCTTGGAGGTCTCGGGGCTGGTCAGCATACCCCCCTAGGGTATATGATCGGCAGGCAGAAGCAAAGGACCCTCCCCATGTCAGCCATCGACGTTGTCGCGCAGCCCCTCGAGCGGCGTGATCTGCCCATCGAGGGCATGACGTGCGCCTCGTGCGCGGCGCGCATCGAGAAGGTGCTGTCCGGTCAGCCGGGTGTCACCGAAGCTTCGGTGAACTTCGGGACGAAGCGCGCGACGGTGGTGTACGACCCGCAGATCGCGAACGAGGGCGATCTCGCGGCGGCCGTTGCTTCACTCGGATACGCCGTCGCCGAGCCCGACGCCGACGACGCCGAGACCATCGAGCTGCGCGACTTGCAACCGCGGCTCGTCACCGCGGCTGTGCTCACGATCCCCGTGCTCGCGATCTCGATGGTGCCGCCGCTCCAGTTCGCAGGTTGGGCATGGGTGGCGTTGGTGCTGTCGTCGCCGGTGATCCTCTGGGCCGGTTGGCCGTTCCACCGCGCCACGTTCATCAACCTCCGTCACGGTGCAACCACGATGGACACGCTGGTCACGATCGGCACGCTCGCGGCATACGTGTGGTCGGTGGTGGCGCTGGTCTTCCTCGGGGCTGGCCATGCTGGCATGGACTTCGGCGCGATGTTCAGCGGCTCGAGCGACGAGGCCAACGTGTACTTCGAGACCGCTTCGGTCATCGTCACCTTGATCCTGCTTGGCCGGTTCTTCGAGGCGCGCGCCCGCCGGAGCTCGAGTCACGCGTTGCGCGCGCTCCTCGAGCTCGGTGCCAAGACGGCTCGACTCGAGAGCGGTGAGGAGATCCCGATCTCGAGCCTTCGCGTCGGGGACCGCTTCGTCATTCGGCCCGGTGAGAAGATCGCGACCGACGGCCGTGTCGCCGACGGGTCGTCGGCGATCGACATGTCGATGCTCACCGGCGAGCCAGTGCCGGTCGACGTCGGTATCGGCGACGAGGTGTTCGGAGCGACGATCAACTCGTCGGGTCGCTTGGTCGTCGAGGCGACCAAAGTTGGCCGCGACACCGCGCTCGCGCAGATCGCGCGCTTGGTGGAGGCCGCGCAGGGATCGAAGGCGCCGGTGCAGCGACTCGCCGACCGCATCTCCGCGATCTTCGTCCCCGTCGTTTTGGTGGTGGCCGTGCTCACGCTCGCGGTCTGGCTGGTCGCAACCGGCGACGAGAACCGAGCATTCACGGCTGCGGTCGCGGTCTTGATCATCGCCTGCCCGTGCGCGCTCGGGTTGGCGACACCGACTGCGATCATGGTGGGGACTGGTCGAGCCGCTCAGTTGGGCATCGTGATCAAGGGCGCTGATGTGCTCGAGGCGACTCGCACTGTCGACGTGGTGGTGCTCGACAAGACCGGGACGATCACCGAGGGCCGCATGCGCCTCGCCCACGTGGTGCCTGCGGATGGCATCGATGTGGCGACGCTGCTGCGCCGAGCCGGCTCGGTGGAGGATGCGTCGGAGCACCCGATTGCGGCGGCCATCGCCGCAGGCGCCCGCGACCGCGGCATCGAGCTCGTGGTTCCCGATGGATTCGAGAATCACCCGGGAGAAGGCACCGTCGGTCGGGTCGACGGCGATGAGGTGAAGGTCGGTCGGGCGACGTTCGTCGGCGCCGTACCGCCGGATCTGGATGCCGCAGCTGCCGCGGCCGACGCCGATGGTCAGACCCTCGTGTACGCCGCTTGGCCCGACGCGCATGGCCGCACGGAAGCGCGTGGTGTGTTCATCGTGGCCGACACGCTCAAGCCGTCGTCGAAGGCCGGCATCGCCGCGCTGCATGAGCTCGGGCTCGAGACGGTGATGCTCACGGGGGATCGGCGCGCTACGGCCGAAACCGTGGCCGCGGCTGTGGGGATCGATCGTGTTGTTGCGGAGGTGCTGCCGAGCGAGAAGGTCGCGGTGGTCATCGGCCTCCAACACGATGGTCAACGCGTTGCAGTCGTGGGAGACGGGGTCAACGACGCGCCCGCGCTCGCGCAAGCCGACCTCGGGATCGCCATAGGGACGGGCACCGACGTCGCGATCGAGGCAAGCGATCTCACCCTGGTGTCGGGCGATCTGCGAGCCGCCGCGGATGCCATCGCCCTGGCTCGCCGTACGCTCACCACGATCAAGGGCAACCTCTTCTGGGCGTTCGCCTACAACGTGGCCGCGATCCCGCTGGCCGCGGTGGGGTTGCTGAACCCGATCATCGCGGCCGGCGCGATGGGCTTCTCATCGGTGTTCGTCGTGACGAACTCGCTCCGGCTGCGACGCTTCCACGGATTGCGGAGCCAGGCCTGACACTCGTCAGCCGCGGGCGAGCCATTCGTTGATGAGGGCTTCTTCGCCCGCGGCGTACTCCGTGAGCCCCGACACGATCACCCGCTCGACCTTGCTGCCCACGAGGGGCATCCGGACCTTGATCATTCCGACGAGTACCCGACGCGAGCGGTCGCCGTCTGCGGTGATTGTGGCGCGGTAGCTGCTCACCAGTCGGTCCGCGTAGTGGTCGGGTTCGATGCGGTGCTCGGTGGTGTGTGTAACAAGATCGAAGGTCGCGTCGTCCACCCAAGTGAGGCGCTCCGGGTCGATAACCGCCGTCACGGCCCCCGACAAATGCTCGGTGAACCGGAAGCGGATGCGCTGGTGCGCGTGGTCGGCGTCACGCGTGTTCTCTAGCAACTCGGGGTCGCTCAGCTTCGGGAGTGTGGCGCGCGCCGCTACGAATGCGGGGTCGAGCAGCACGCGCTCGACCGCATCCGGCGATCCTGCGAGTCGCTGCTCGATCGTGAACTGCACGGTCGCCGAGGTTACGAGATTCGGTGGGTCGCGAGAGATGACTCTCGCGTACGCTGGAACGCCAGATGGCCAATCACCTATGACGAAGATCAGCGACATCCTTGCGCACGGCGAACGAACGGTCTCGTTCGAGTTCTTCCCGCCGCGCACCGACGAAGCCATGGTCACGCTCGAGCGCACGCTCGTCGAGCTCGAACCACTCGCACCCTCCTATGTGTCGGTCACCTATGGCGCCGGAGGAACCACGAGGGAACGCACGCACGAGATCGTCGTGAAGATCAACCGCGAGACATCGATGACCGCCATGGCGCACCTCACATGCGCCGCACACACACGCGCCGAGCTCGAAGGCATCGTGACTCGCTATCGCGACGCCGGCATTGAGAACGTGCTGGCGCTCGGTGGCGACCCGCCGGCCGACCTCGATCTCCCGCCCGGCGAGCTCGCCCACGCCGTCGATCTCGTCCGTCTGATCCGCGGTGTCGGCGACTTGTGCGTGGGGGTTGCCGCGCACCCGGAACCGCACCCGCGGTCGCTGAGTGTGGAGAGCGACCGCCAGCACACGGCGGAGAAGCTCGCGGAGGCCGACTTCGCGGTCACTCAGTTCTTCTTCGAATCCCGCCACTACTTCGAGCTCGTTGCGTCGCTCCGTGCCGCGGGCGTCGACAAGCCGGTGATTCCTGGGATCATGCCCGCGCTCAGCCTGGCGGGAACGAAGCGCATGGCCGAGATGCAGGGCTCCGAGTTCCCCGCGTGGTTCATGACGAAGCTCCGCGCGGTCGAGGACGACCCCGACGCGGTGCGTCGCGTCGGCATCGACGAAGCGACGAATCTCTGTCGCGAGCTGCTCGACGGCGGTGCACCCGGTCTGCACTTCTACACACTGAACCGCTCTACGGCGACACGAGAGATCTACGCCAACCTTGGGCTCTGACGCCTGACGCGACCGAGCCCCCGGCTGCCCGGGGGCTCGTGGCGGAGGGAGTGGGATTTGAACCCACGGTGACTTGCGCCACAATGGTTTTCGAGACCATCCGATTCGGCCGCTCTCGCATCCCTCCCGGCGGCGATTGTACGGCGCACTTGGCGCGATCCCCGATGTGATCCGGTGACGTCGCTCGTGCGAATGGACTCCGCGACCAACACACACCAACCGGAGGGACCAATGAGCGATCAAGACAACGTTGCGCTGATCCAGCGCGGCTTCGAGGCATTCAACTCGGCCGATCTCGGGACGCTGAGCGAGATCATCGCCGACGACGCGGTACAGCACATGCAGGGAAAGAACCCGTTCACGGGTGACCACAAGGGTCGGGACAACATCCTGGCGATGTACGGCCAGATCGGTGAGACGTCGAACGGGACGTTCCAGGCCGTGCTCCAGGACACCAAGCCCAACGGCGACACGGTCGTCGCGACGTACGCCGGGAAGGCCGAGCGCGACGGCAAGGCCTTGGCGTCCACGAACACCATCACCTTCACGATCCGCGACGGCAAGATCGTCGACATCGACGACGTTCCGGGTGACCTCGCGGCCTGGGACTCCTTCTGGGGCTAGTCCCGAGCCGCGCGACGCGTGGCGAAGAAGGCGCTGAGGATCTCGGCGCACTCTTCGCCACGCACACCGCTCACCACCTCGAGCTCGTGGTTGAGCCGAGGATCCGCACCGAGGTTGTAGAGCGATCCCATCGCTCCGGCCTTCGGATCCGCCGCGCCGAAGATCACCGTGTCGAGCCGCGCCGCAATAGCGGCACCCGCGCACATCGGACACGGCTCCAGCGTCACCACAAGCGCGCACCCATCAAGACGCCACGTCCCCCGCGCTGCCGCAGCATCCCGAAGCGCGAGCACCTCAGCGTGCGCAGTCGGATCAGCAAGCGCTTCCCGCTCATTGTGCCG
>JANOHN010000251.1:0-10436 GCA_031406505.1 Acidimicrobiia bacterium
GACGAGCTCCACACTCAACGCTCGGGAACGGTGCGACGAGATGTCGAGTCCCAGCTCCTCCATCACCGCAACAGCCTCGGACGGAGGCGCAGCGTCCCATGCCATCGTGCCGGCCGAGTGCACCGTGGCTACCGCGCCGCGTGCGTCAAGATGCGCCCGCAGGAGCGCCTCACCCATCGGTGATCGGCAGATGTTGCCCGTACACACCACCAACACGTCGATGGCCGCGCATCGTAGGAGAGACGCAGCGGGGACGAGTCCGTACACTCACCCCGGTGAGCGGGCCATTGGAGGGCGTGCGGGTCGTCGAGCTCGGCGTGTGGGTGGCCGGCCCGGCCGCCGGTGGTGTGCTCGCGGACTGGGGCGCCGACGTCGTCAAGATCGAGCCTCCGACGGGCGACCCAGCCCGGGGTTTCGCCAAGATGCTCGGTGGCGACGTGCCGTTCAACCCGCCGTTCGAGATGGACAACCGGTCGAAGCGGAGCATCGTCATCGACCTTGGCGAACCGGACGGCATCGCACTTGCGTACGAGCTTCTCGACGCCGCGGATGTGTTCGTCACGAACATCCGCATGGACGCGCTCGAGCGGCTCGGACTCGACCCCGCCACGTTGCATGGACGCAACCCCCGACTCGTCTACGGGATCATCACCGGCTACGGCACAACCGGACCCGATCGCGACCGCGCGGCCTACGACATCAGCGCGTTCTGGGCTCGCAGTGGCGTGGTCGGCTTGCTCACACGCCCGGGTGCCGATCCCCCGTTCCAACGGGGCGGGATGGGCGATCACGGCGCCGGCATGACGTTGGCCGGCGGCATAAGCGCGGCACTCGTCGCGCGCGAGCGCACCGGTGAAGGACAGCTCGTGGCGACTTCGTTGCTCCGCCACGGCATGTACACGATCAGCTTCGACCTCAACTGCGCGCTGCGCTACGGCGTGCCGTTCGCCGTGGCCAACCGATCTCAGATGACCAATCCCGTCATCAACTGCTACCAGGACCGCGACGAGCGCTGGTTCTGGCTGGTCGGTCTCGAAGGGCAACGCCATTGGCCCGACGTCTGCCGGGCGATCGGGCACCCCGAGTGGATCGACGACGAACGGTACCGCGATGCCGACGGGCGCCGAGAGCACATCGGCGAGCTGATCCCTGCGATGGACGCCATCTTCGCTACTCGCACTCGGGACGAATGGGCCGAGATCTTTGACCGCGAGAACGTGTGGTGGGCGCCGGTGCAGACGACCGACGAGGTGCTCGCCGACCCCCAAGTGCGCGCCGGCGGCGGCTTCGTGCAGGTTCCCGAGGGCGACGGGTCCGTGACGATGATCAACACGTCCGTCGACTTCGGTGGCACGCCGGGTGGGCCACGAGCGATGCCTCCCGATCTCGGCGAGCACACCGACGAGATCCTCCGCGACCTGGGCCGCGACGCGAGCGCGATCGGCGCGCTGCGGGCGAAGGGCGTGGTGGTCTAGGCCGGGTCCATCAGCTCGGTCGGCGCCGACGCCCAGAACGCGCCCCAGGTGGGCCACGACTCGGGCAGCTCGAACGTGCCGATCTGATCCTCGGGCCACGTTCCGGGCGCGAGCCCGACCGGCGACGTACCCACCTCGCGTGCGTGCCAGAGCAAGTGACGGCGCCGCGTGAAGTACCAGTGGCCGTCACGGCGCTCGTAAGAGTCGCGGTACTGGATGGCCTGCACGATCCATTGGTTGCCGAGCTGAACCTCGCCCCGGCAATACACGATGCCGTTCGCGTGGTCGTCGTCGACGAGGTCGATCACGTGCGTTCCCGTGTTCAGGATCGTGACCGTGACGTCGCGCAGCGAGCGTTCGAAGAACGCGCTCAACGCCGATCGACCTCGCTGGTCTGGTCCGACCTGCACGTCGTCGGCGAACAACGACACCAGCGCGTTGACGTCACGCGAGTCGACGGCCACGGCATAGCGGGCCACGAGCTGGCGGATCTCTTCGTACGCGACGAGTCGCTCGACCCGGTGGGGGCTCACGACTGGAGATACTCGCGCACGAGGGCCTCGGCGCGGTCGAGATCCTCGTGCAAGAAGAAGTGGCCCCCATCGACCACGACCAATGGTGCATTAGCTCGCTCGGCCTGCGCTTCGAACCACGCCGTCGGGAGGTCCGACGACTTCCCGGCGAGCACGACCGACGGGCACGACAGGTCACCGAGGTGATTCCACGCAGCCTTGGCGCCGTCCTCGTCAGCCGCGGTCTCGAACATCTGGGCCTCGGCTTCCGGTATGCACGCCAGCTCGATCTGCCCGTCGGTGCGGTCGACGAACCCCCAACGGACGTATGCGTCGAGAAACTCGGAAGCGAGCGCATCGAGCGGCGGACGTGACGCGTAGGACGACCGCACATGCTCGCGATCCGGCCACACCGGCCGCCGCTTGCGCGCGATCTCAGCCATGTAGTTCTTCGCACTGTCGGCAAGGTTGATCGTGCGATCGGCACGTTCGAGCGAGAACGCGATCGCCTCGCACATCAGCAAGCGCCTTGTCGCACCGGGGCGCGCCTGATCCACGAGGACAGCCACCCCTCCACCACCCGACTCGCCAAGCGCAGACCATTCACGTACACCGAGGTGATCGAGCACCGCGAGCACGTCGTGCGCCATCTGCGTGAATGCGAACTTGTGCGCCGCGTCGGGTGCGTCGGTGCCGCCATGGCCGCGCAGGTCGACGCCGATCGACCGGTACGTGTCTCGCAATCGCCGCGCGAGCGGGTCGAAGAACCCGGCACAGAACCCGGTGGGGTGCAGCAGCAAGAGCGGCTCGCCGTCGCCGCCCCAATCGAGTGCAGCGATGCGCAAGCCGTCGTGCTCGACGACGACCGGCGTTGGGTCGCCGCTCATGGTTGGAGTCAGACGACGACCGGCTCGTCGGCGAGGATCTTCCCGAGCTTGAGCAGCTGCGGCGTAGCACCGCCGAGCGTGAGCTCGAGCACCTTCGCCCAGAGGAAGTACCGGTGCAGCGGGTAGTCGCGGTCGACACCCATGCCACCGTGCAGGTGCTGCGCGGCGTGCACGACCCGCTGACCACCTTCCGACGCCCAGAACTTCGCCACCGCCACCTCAGCGGACGCCGGGAGCTCCTCCGAAAGTCGCCAGATCGCCTGCCACCCCGTGAGGCGGATCGCCTCGGTGTCGATGTACGCGTCGGCGGCGCGCTGCCCAACCGCCTGGAAGGTGGCGATGGGACGCCCGAACTGCTCGCGCGTCTTCGTGTACTCGGCCGTCATGCGCACCGCTTCCTCGCACACGCCGACAGCGATCGCACAGAGCGCAGCGGTGGCGCGCTCGACGAGCCAGTCGAGGATCTCGGCGCCCTGTGCCGGCGCGCCGAGCACGTCACCAGCCGCGACCTTCACGCCCTGCAGCGTGAGCCGCGCCTCGGGGTGATGGCTCGTTGTCTCTTGGCGCTCCCGAACGATGCCCGTCGCGGTCGCATCGACAATGGCCACGATCACGCCACCGTCGCCGGTCGACGCGGGCACGAGCACCTTGTCGGCGAGCGGACCAGAGGGCACGTTGTCCTTCATGCCGTCGAGCGTCCATCCGTCACCGTCAGCCTTCGCCGTGGTGGTGGGCTTCAGTGGATCGGCTCCGGCCTCGGTGAGCGCGGCGCTGAAGATCGTCTGGCCCGATGCGATTCCCGGCAGGAGCGCATCCTTCTGCGCATCCGTGCCGAAGCGCGCGATCGGCAGCGCGCCGAGCACGACCGACGCGTAGTACGGCACGGGTGCCACGGTGCGTCCGATCTGCTCGAGCACGAGCGCGGTCTCGAGGAAGCCGTAGCCGCCGCCACCCTGCGCCTCAGGGATCGCGATGCCGAGCACACCGGCCTCGGCGAGCTTGGCCCAGAGCTCGCGGTCGAAGTTGTCGTCGCCCGCCTCGACCTCCTTCAAGCGCTCGCTCGTGAGCTCGCCTTCGAGGATCTTCTCGACGAGCCCCTTGAGGTCGTCCTGCTCTTCGCTGAAGCTGAAGTCCACCGTGTCTCCTGCTCTTGTTATCGAGGGGCCAGTGGCATGCCGAGACCGAACACCGCGATCAGGTCGCGTTGGATCTCGTTGGTTCCACCGCCGAACGTGAGGATGATGAGACCGCGGTACGCGTGCTCCAACCGCGACTGGAGGAGCGCCCCCGGCGCGTCGTCGCGCAGGTACGAGTGCTGCCCGAGGATCTCCATCAAGAGCCGGAAGGCCTCGATGTAGAACTCGGTGCCGAACACCTTGGTGACCGACGCATCGGCGGGCTGGAGGGCGCCCTTGGCCGCCGCCGACGAGATCTTCCAGTTCATGAGGCGCAGGAACTCGAGCCGTGCATGCACGCGAGCGAGGTTGAGCTGCACCCACTCCTGGTCGATGACGCGCGAGCCGTCGGGCAGCTTCGTGTCTTGCGCCCACTTGCGCACATCGAACAGTGGGCGCTCGACCATGCCCGACGAGCAGAGCGTGACCCGCTCGTGGTTGAGCTGGTTGGTGATGATTCCCCAGCCGCCGTTCTCCTCACCCACTCGCATCGTCGCCGGGACGCGCACGTCTTCGTAGAACACGTCGTTGATGTCCGACTCACCCATGACGTGGATCGGCACGACCTTGATGCCCGGCGTCTCCATCGGGATCACGAACAGCGAGATGCCCTTGTGCTTCTTGACGTTCGGATCGGTACGCACCGCGAGCCACACGTAGTCAGCCTCCGACGCGAGGCTCGTCCAGGTCTTCTGGCCGTTGATGATGTACTCGTCGCCGTCGCGTTCGGCCTTCGTCTTCAATGCTGCGAGGTCGGTGCCCGCGCCTGGCTCCGAATAGCCGATGCAGAAGTGGATCTCCCCCTTCAGGATCTTGGGAAGGAAGAACTCCTTCTGCTCATCAGTGCCGAACCGCATGATCGTGGGTCCGACCGTGTTGATCGTGAGCATCGGCACGGGCGCGCCGGAGCGCGTCGCCTCGTCGAACCAGATGAACTGCTCGACGGCCGAGAAGCCGCGGCCACCCCACTCCTTGGGCCAGCCGACACCGAGCCAGCCGTCGGTACCCATCTGCTTGACGACCTTGCGGTTCTCGGCCCCGACGCCACCGGCGCCCGTGAGCTTGGCGCGCACCTCCGGGGTGAGCAGCGCCTTGAAGTAGTCACGCACCTCGTACTGGAGCGCCTGCTGCTCGTCAGTCAAACCGATGTACATATGGACTCCGCCTTGTCGGGTCGATTTCGCTTCGGCATCCCAGCCGTCCGGCCATGCCTCCGCTGCATCTCCGCTTGTCGGGTCGAAACGAGAACACGTTACAGGTCAGCCGCCGAGGCCCATCAGGTCGCTGAGGCCAGTGCGCATGCCGGCCGTGTAGCCGCCGTCGACCACGAGTGTGTGGCCCGTGACGAACGAGGCGTCGTCGGATGCGAGGAAGGCGACCGCGGCCGCGATCTCCTCCGGCCGACCGAAGCGGCCAAGCTTGTGGTGCTCGCGGTACTCCTCGCGGTACTGCGCCATGCCCTCGGAGCCCATGACCGAGCGGAACATCGGAGTGTCGATGAATCCGGGGGCCACACAGTTCACCCGCACGCCCATGCGCCCGTAGTCGATCGCCATGTTCTTGGTGAGCAGGACGACGCCGCCCTTCGACGCGTTGTACGCACTGCCACCCTCGGTGCCCTCGATCCCCTCCACGCTCGCGACGGTGACGATGCTCCCGCTGCGTTGCTCGAGCATGTGACGCAGCGCGTGCTTGCATGTGAGATAGGTGCCGGTGAGGTTGACGGCGATGACGCGCGCCCATTCGTCGGCTTCGAGCCCGTGCACCGGCCCGCCACCCGGGACGCCCGCGAACGTCGCGAGCACGTCGAGGTGCCCGTGCTCACCAACCACCGCGTCCATCGCCGCGCTCACCGCGGCCTCGTCGGTGACGTCGACGGCACGGGCGCCGGTCACGTCGAGCCCCACGACGGTCGCGCCCTCGTCGGCAAGTCGGGCGCACGTCGCTTCCCCGAGCCCCGACGCCGCCCCCGTGACCACCGCGACCTTGCCGTCGAATCGAGTCATCCGCGTATGCTCACTGAAACACGTTCCAGTTCACAAGCGGGGGCACGCCTAGACCATGAAGTTCGCCTTGTTCTACGAGATCCCGGTGCAGAAGCCGTTTACCCCGGGCAAGGAGCACGCGGCCTACAAGAACACGCTCGAGCAGGCGATCCTCGGCGACGAGGTTGGGTTCCACGCCTTCTGGACGGTCGAGCACCACTTCCTCGAGGAGTACTCCCACTGCTCGAACCCGGAAGTGCTCTACGGCGCCATCGCCGCTCGCACCAAGAACATCCGTATCGGGTATGGCGTGCGCCTCCTTCCCGCGCCCTACAACCACCCGATCCGCAGCGCGGAGTCGGCCGCGGTGCTCGACCTGCTCTCCGACGGCCGCGTCGACTTCGGCACTGGCCGCTCGTCGACCCGACTCGAGCTCGAGGGATTCAACGTCGACCCGAGTCAGACGCGTGAGATGTGGGCGGAAGCGCTCCAGCACATCGTGGGCGCGTGGACCGAGGAGTACTACCAAGCCGACGGGAAGTACTGGCAGATGGGTGCACCCCGGCGCGTGCAGCCGAAGCCGCTCCAGCAGCCGCACCCACCGATCTTCGGCGCCACGAGCAGCCCCGACGGACACATGGAAGTCGGCCGCCAGGGCATCGGACTGTGCTCGTTCACCGTCGGGCTGCCGCCCGAGGACCTGATCAAGAGCATCGACCTGTATCGCAAGGGCCTGAGCGAGTGCGTCACGCCGGTCGGCAAGTTCAAGAACGAGACGGCGGCAACCTTCACGATGGTGCACTGCGCGCCGACGAAGGAAGAGGCGTATGCAGTCGCGAAGGAGTCGTTCGAGTGGTACCCGAAGGCGGGCGCAACCCTCATCGGCGAGGTCGCCGAGTGGATGAACGAGAAGAAGCAGGAGCTCGGCACGTACGAGTACGCGGCATCCATGCTCCAGCACAAGAACGAGGGGGCCTTCGAGCACCTCACCTTCGACTACATCCATGACGCGGGCGCCAGCGTCGTCGGCGACCCCGACGAGTGCATCGAGACGTGCAAGCGCTACGAAGCCGCCGGATGCGATCTCCTGCTCTGCCTCGTGAACCCGTACAACATCCCCCACGACAAGGTGATGCAGTCGATCGAGCTCCTCGGCAAGCACGTCATTCCCGAGTTCGCCTGACGATCCGCTACCGACCGGCGAGCGCGAGACGGATTCGACGCTCGAGGTCGCAAGGGTCGGCGCCGCACTCGCCCAGCTCCTCTGGGCCGAGCAGGATCTCGAGTTCCGCGTCGCGGGCCACCACGATGGTGGGCAGCCTGGAGCCGACGACGCGCCGGAGAGGCGAATCCATCTCGTTGCGGTGGAGCAGCACGACGGGAACGCCGAGGTGGTCGACGACGGTCGCCCATTCGGCCCGGCGACGCACCCCGCGATGCGTCAGGTCGCACAACGCGCAGTGCCCACCGGAGAACACCCGTCCGAACGCGTATCGGAGCTCGCCGAGCAAGCCCCCGTCGGCGTCGTAGATGCCGATGAGCTGATCGACGCCGACGAGCGGCTCCGCACCCGCGCCATCTCCGCGGTGCTCGCTGCTCGCCATCGGCCGATCTTGCCAGCACCCATCGCCGCCCCTGGTGTTCCCTGACGCACCGTCAGGTTTCGGTAGCCTTCGCCCTGTGGATCTCACCGACATCAACCTCTGGGACAAGGACCGCTTTGTCGAGGGCGTGCCCCACGACTGGTTCACCACACTGCGAGAGCAGGCACCCGTCTTCTGGCACGAGGGCGACGACTCCACAGTCGCCGGCGGCCCGGTCGCCGAAGGCGCGGGACCGTTCTGGGCGGTGACCGCCTACGACGACGTCGTCACCGTGAACCGCGACAACGCGACCTTCTCGTCGGCTGAGCGACTCGTCTTCATGTGGGACCCCAACATCGACGGTCTCGAACAGCAGCGCCTGCTCATGCTCAACATGGATCCACCGATGCACACGCGCTACCGGCGCCTCATCAACAAGGGCTTTACCCCGCGCATGGTGTCGGAGCTCGAGTCGACGATGCGCAAGCGCACCCGCGACATCATCGACCGCGTCGCCGAGCGCGGCGAGTGCGACTTCGTCGTTGATGTCGCTTCGGAGCTTCCCCTCCAGGTGATCGCCGACCTCATGGGCGTGCCCCAAGAGGACCGCCACAAGCTCTTCGACTGGAGCAACCGCATGATCGGGTCCGACGACCCGGAGTACGGCATTACCGAGGAGATGACGCAACACGCGTCGATGGAGCTGTACGCATACGCGGCCGAGCTCGCCGAAAAGAAGCGCGCCGACCCGAAGGACGACCTCATCTCGGTGCTCACTCATGCCGCCGTTGACGGCGAGCAGCTCACCGGCCTGGAGATCGACCTCTTCTTCTTGCTCCTCACGGTCGCCGGCAACGAGACCACGCGGAACCTCATCTCCAACGGCCTCGTCGCGCTCCTCGAGCACCCTGACGAGCTCGCCAAGGTGCGGGCCAACCGCGAGCTGCTCCCGGGCACCGTCGAGGAGATGCTGCGCTGGGCCAGTCCGGTCATGCACTTCCGCCGCACCGCGATGCGCGACGTCGTACTCGGCGGTCAGCAGATCAAGCAGGGCGACAAGGTCGTGATCTGGTACATCTCCGCCAACCGCGACGAGAAGGTGTTCAAGGACCCGTTCAAGTTCGACGTGACGCGCACACCGAACGAACACATCGCGTTCGGCGGCGGCGGTCCGCACTTCTGCTTGGGCGCCAACCTCGCGCGCATGGAAATCAACGTGATGTTCGACGAGATCTTCGACCGGTTGCACGACATCGAGCTCACCGGGCCGGTCTCACGCTTGCGCTCGAACTTCATCAATGGGCTCAAGCACATCCCGATCAAGTTCAACACCGCGCGCTAGATCCCCGTCAGCCGGGTCACGCAGACCCAGGCCGCGCTCGGCGTGCTCATTGGTACAGGTTGGGCGGCGGGCGGAGCGTCGCGCTGTACGAGTCGACCCACGCATCGAGGTCGGCGCCGCGTTGCGCAACACGCGGGCGGATCGCGTCCGAATCGGTGAGGATCAGGTAGCGCTCATCGCGGATGGCGTCGGCGACCATCGGTCCGACGAGCGCGGCGTCGATGGGCTCGCCGAGCGGAATATCTCCCAACCATCTTGAGTGGTCGTCCACACCACTCATCCGGGCGGTCTCACCCATGTTGGTTGCGATCAGCGATGGGCACAGGACCGAGACGCCGACCCCCTGTGGACGTAGGTACAGCGCGAGCGCCTCGCTGAACCCGACCACGCCGAACTTGGCGGTGATGTACGCGGGGTGGTCCCACGCATACGCGTACAGGCCCGCGACCGACGCAGTGTTGACGAGGTAGCCGCTTCCCCGCTCGAGCATGTGCGGGATGAAGGCGCGGGCGCCTCGAATGACGCCGAGCAGGTTGATCTGGAGGATCCAGTCCCACTCCTCCATTGATAAGCCCTCAGCCGGACCGAGCATCGCGACCCCCGCGTTGCTCATGGCGATGTCGACGTGACCCATGGTCGCGAGCGCCTCGTCGCGAAGTCGCTCGACGTCGGCGTCTTTGGCGACGTCGCAGTGCACACCGAGGTAGCGGCGTCCGAGGGACTCGACCTCGGCGCGCACCTCCTCGATACGCGTGTCATGCAGGTCGGCGACCACGATGTCCGCGCCGCGCCGCGCGAGCTCGAGGGCGGTCGAGCGTCCGATGCCACTAGCGCCGCCGGTGATGA
Organism: Acidimicrobiia bacterium; assembly: GCA_031406505.1. Lineage (GTDB taxonomy): Bacteria > Actinomycetota > Acidimicrobiia > IMCC26256 > PALSA-555 > SHVJ01. Next base: position 9,806 of record JANOHN010000251.1, read on the forward strand.
CGGCGACCGCGCCCTCGACGTCCATCTCTACTGTCCTGCTCCCGTTCCGCCACTACCGATCACTTCGTCCGAACCTATGACGAGTGACCACCCCGGTTCGTCGCGGTAGAGCGGCTCCGCGAACGGAGAGAAGTCGGCGCCGCTGCGGAGCGTCTGACCACCGTCCACACCGACGCACTGACCCGTGATGAACGACGACTCGGGCCCGGCGAGGAAGCGCACCAGCGCGGCAACGTCATCGACCGTTCCGACCCGACCGAGCGGAATGTTGGCGTGGTAGCTGTCGAGCACCGGACCACCGGCGGTGATGGCATCCATGAGGTCGGTGGCGATGATGCCGGGGCGCACCGAGTTCACCCGCACGCCCGACGGACCGAGCTCGTCGGCCGCAACTCGCAGGATCTGATCGAGACCAGCCTTGGCCGACGCGTACGCGCCCAGGAACCGCTCACTCTGGACGCCGACGTGCGACGAGATGCCGACGAACGAGCCACGCGTCTTGGCCAGCTCGGGTGCCGCGTGCTTGAGCGTGAGGAACGTTCCCATCAGGTTGAGATCGATCGTGGCGCGCACGGCATCGGCATCGGCAAGTACCAGCGGTCCCATGTGCAGCGATCCCCCGGCCGATGCG
>JANOHN010000047.1:0-2174 GCA_031406505.1 Acidimicrobiia bacterium
TGCCCACCGGGAACCGTGGCGTCGTGTGAAGTCCGTGGCGGCGCGCCGGCAACGCGCGAGACCGCGCTGCTCGAACCCAGTCGCACCGTCGGGCATGTCGACGCCGTGGTTCTCACCGGCGGTTCGGCGTTCGGCTTGGCCACCGCCGACGGAGTGATGACGTGGCTCGCCGAACGCGGTCGCGGCTACCCGACGCGCGGTGGTCCCGTACCGATCGTCCCGACTGCCGCGATCTACGACCTGGGCGCCGAGGCAGGGCGCGTGCAACCGCCCGGCGCGGTGCAGGGACGGATGGCCGCCGATGCGGCGGAACGGGCCGAGTCCGGCGCGCTGATTGACTCAGGCCGCGTGGGTGCGGGCACCGGCGCCATGATCGGCAAGTGGCGGGGTGCCGAGCACGCGGTGCCAGGCGGTCTGGGTGTGGCTGTTGGCGACGGCGTACGAGCCATCGCGGTCGTCAACGCGGTCGGCGATGTCGTGGACGAGGACGGATCGATTCTCGCTGGGTCCACTGCGCCGGCGGGGGTCGCAGCCTTCCCGAACACCGAGGCCAATCTCTTCGAGAGCACAACTTTGGTTGTGCTCTCCACCGACGCGCGGCTGACCAAGTTGGAATGCCGGCTGCTGGCGGAGAGCGGCCACCACGGTCTCGCGCGGTCGATCCGGCCGTCGCACACGCGCCACGACGGGGACATCGTGATTGCGTTGGCCACGGGCGTGCATGATCTCGACGATCCGGCCGGCCTCGATCGCCTCCGTGTGAGCGCCACCGACGTGGTGGCCGAAGCAGTGCGCAACGCCGTCCGGCAGACTTGATCCAGGATGCGGGAAACACTGACCTGGACCTCGTGGGACGACTTGGAGCGCGACGCGCTCGCGTGCACGAAGTGTCCGCTCGCTCACGAAGGGCGCACGCAGGTCGTGTTCGGGGTCGGTTCGCGCGATGCCGACCTGGTCTTCGTCGGTGAAGGTCCGGGTGCCGAAGAGGACAAGCAAGGGATCCCGTTCGTCGGACGCGCCGGTCAGCTGCTCACCCGGCTCATCGAAGGCATTGGGATGACGCGCGACGAGGTGTACATCGCGAACGTGGTGAAGTGCCGGCCACCCGGGAACCGCGATCCCCAGCCCATTGAGATCGCAACGTGCCGCCCGTACCTAGCGGCGCAGCTCGGGTTCCTGGCGCCGAAGGTGATCATGACGTTGGGCAACTTCGCCACGAAGCTCCTTCTCGACACCAAAGAAGGCATCACGAAGCTGCGGGGCCAGGAGTTCACCGTCAGGCTTGGGAGTGCACCCGACGACACGCAGACGCTGGTGCCCACGTTGCATCCCGCCGCGGTGCTCCGCAACGGAGGTGCCGCGCTGGCCCAGTCACGCGCGGACTTCGTCGTCGCCAAGCGAGCGCTCTCTCGCGCTCGGTGAGGCTTCGCCAGCCGTGAGGGACTCGTTCGAGCTCGTGACGCGCGCGCCCAGCGAGACCCGGGCGGCGGGGCGCACGCTGGCCGCGCTGCTCGAGCCCGGTGACGTCGTGCTGCTCGCAGGGCAGCTCGGTGCGGGCAAGACCGAGCTGGCCAAGGGAATCGCTGAGGGTCTCGGTATCGAGGACACCGTCGTGAGTCCCACGTTCACGATCGTTCGTGAGTACGCAGGTCGTGATGCTCAGGGTGGTGGCATCCGCATGTTGCACGTCGACGCGTATCGCCTGGACCACGTGCAGGAGTTGCTCGATCTCGGGTTGGAAGACTTGGCCGCCGATGAAGCGGTGACGGTGGTGGAGTGGGGCGACGCGGTCGCGGGGTTGTTCCCCGCCGACCGCGTCCAAGTCAATATCGAGATGCCGGACCAGACAAGCCAAGACCACCGCATCCTGCGGTTCACGGTCGCGGGTCCGTCATGGGCATCGCGCGCCGCCGCGGTCGCCGCTGCCGTCGTGCATCCAGGCACTTCCTGATGAGCTTTCGCGCATGCTGATCCTGGCGATCGACACGGCGACACCGCAGGTGGGTGTCGCGATCGGCGACGCCGACGGAGTGCGCGGGGAGGTGCGCGTGGTTGGCGGCCGTCGTCACGCGGAGCAGCTCGCGCCCGCGATCCAGTACGTGTGCACGGAGACCGGCGTACGGCTCGACACGCTGGCCGCGATCGCAGTGGGCATCGGCCCCGGGCTGTTCACC
>JANOHN010000087.1:0-1625 GCA_031406505.1 Acidimicrobiia bacterium
GCAAGACTCGCCAGAATCTTCGCCGTTCGTCGCGATCGTCGCTCGATGCAACTTGCCGCGCGACGCCTCGCTCACCGGGCGCGTCGTCGACAGACTGCTCGTCAACCATCCGGAGAAACTAGCAGCACGCATGCAACGCGCAGCTGGTGCACGTAGCGCGCTTCTACCGACTCGACGACCGCTTCCCGGTCTGATCCAACGCGGCGCGCACCTGGTCGCGCACTGCTCGGATGATGCGTGGGTGCGCAAGCTCGTTGCCGTGCGAGCACAGCGAACGGTCGACCGCGTCCACGAGCTCGTCGATCTCGGTATGGCACTCCACCACGAGCGGCTGCTCGCCCGGGCTGGCATCGGCGATCGCTGAATCGACGGTTGTGACGATGTCGCCCAGCGGCACATCCACGCCGACCCCGAGCACGCTCACGCGCACGATCAAGTCGGCGGCGATCGGGTGCACGGTCACGTCGATACCCCACGGCGGGAGCGCGCCCAGCTGTCCTGAATCCGGGGCCATCGCCTCCGTGGCTGGGGCGTCGGCCGCGTCGAGCAGCTCGCAGAGTCGGCGCCGATCCTTGTCGGGCGGCTCGTCGCAGAGCTCGCCCGCGTTGTCGAGGATCGTCTGCAGCGCGAAGGCAGTGAGTCGATCCTTCGCATACGTGAGCAGCAACACACCCTGTGTCGGCGTGCCGATCGTGATCACACGCGCCACCGACTCGGAGACCGCCCGGCCCTTGATCACTTGACCCTGTGCGACGCGAGTGGCCAAACCCCCCATCGAATGCGCAACCACCACCACCTTGCGGCCCGAGGCCCGCGCCAGGCACCGAATCGACTGCGCGAGCGCAGGGGCGATCGACTGGTCGGTGACCCACTTTGACGCGTGTTCCGAGTAGTCGAACGTGTAGGCGGACGCGCCGTCCACGGCCGCGACCGTCTCGAGCAGATCACGCGGGTTGTCGTGACGACCGACGATGCCGCGGCGAAAGCTGTCGGGCGAGCCGAGGAAGCCGTGCACGAGCAGCACGGCGGTACGGCCCTGACCATTCGATTCGGGGACGCGCACCGCGCCGTCGCACCGGCGCGGGAGCGCTGCCCGTTTCCCGGCAACCGCCGGCGCCACCCCGAGCGCCACGGTCAACAGTGCACACGCGACCACAGCGGAGAAGGTTCGACGCATGAGCACAGAGCGTACGATCCCGGCACCAGCGCGCACGGGGGAGCGATCCAACGATGAGTGGACTGCTCGACGGGATGAAGGTGCTCGACCCTTCATGGTGGCGACCGATGCCCCATGCCACCCAGATCCTCGCCGACCTCGGCGCGCAAGTGCTCAAGATCGAGCCGCCCGGCGGTGACCCCATGCGGGCGTACCCCGACATCTTCGCCAGCCTCGCTCGGCACAAGCGGAGCATCGAGCTCGATCTCAAGTCTGACGCCGGACAGGCGCGCGCGCTCGAGCTCGCCGCGAAAGCCGACGTGTTCTGCGAAGCATGGCGCCCCGGCGTCGCGGAGCGGCTCGGCCTCGGCTACGAGGCGATGCGTGCCTCGAATCCCGGCATCATCTACTGCTCGATCTCGGGGTACGGCCAAACCGGACCGTGGCGTGACATCGCCGGCCACGACCT
>JANOHN010000109.1:0-5014 GCA_031406505.1 Acidimicrobiia bacterium
GGATGGCGTCGTCGCCGCGCTCGCCGCGGTCGTCCATCTCGGCACCGAGGAGCGCGAACTCTTCCTCCAGCGAGCCGACGCCGACGCCGAGGATCAATCGTCCGCCCGACACAACGTCGAGGGTCCCGTAGCGCTTCACGATGGCCAGCGGATGGTGGTAGCCGAGGACGAGCACGAACGTGGCGAGCCCGATGGTCGTCGTGCGCGCGGCGAGATACCCGAACACCGCGAGGGGATCCCAATAGGTGGCCCCGCGAGTCGCGGCGACATCGCGCGGGACGGCAATGTGCTCGCTGCAGGTGACGAAGTCATAGCCGAGCCGCTCGCCCTCCACGACCACGCGCTCGATCTCCGCGATCCCCGCGTCGACTTCCCACTGCGCGTGCGCGTCGGGCAACCGTGTGACAACCGGGGTGACGATCCCCAGCCTCATCAAGACACGGGGTTCGCTAGGTGCGGGGGAGGAGGGCGCGGTCGGCGATGATGTTCTTCTGCACCTCGGTCGCGCCGGCACCGATCGTGGTGTAGCGCTGGAAGCTGTACGAGCGCATCCAGGACCCGCCGTCCACACTGTCGGGCGCGCCACGGGCGAGCAGACCGTTGGGTCCGAGCAGATCGATCGCCAACTCCGCGAGCGCCTGCGCGAGGTAACTCCACTGGAGCTTTGCGAGCGGTACCTCGGGCCAGTTCTTCTGCCCCTTGATGATCTTGGTGAGCGCTCGGTAGTTGAGGAGCTTGGTGAGCTCGATCTCTGTGAACAGACGGGCGATGCGATCGCGGATGTCGGGATCGTCGAGCGAATTGGGATTGACGCCCCGCGCTGCCGAGATCATCGCGCGCAGATCAGCCGCCATCGTGATCGCCTGACCAGCCGTGCCGACGCGCTCGCGACCGAGTGTGCCCATCGCGACCTGCCACCCCGCGCCTTCCTCGCCGAGTCGATCGCCGGCCGGGATGCGCGCATCGGAGAACCAGACTTCGTTGAACATCTCTTCGCCCGTGATGTCGCGGATCGGGCGGCACTCCACGCCGGGCGTCTCCATGTCGACGATGAACGCAGTGATGCCCTCGTGCTTCGCGCCGCGCTCGATGGCGCCGGGGTCGGTGCGGAAGAGAAACAGACCCCACTTGGCGAAGTGCGCGGTCGAGATCCAGATCTTCTGGCCGTTGATCACGTACTCGTCACCGTCGCGGATGGCAGTGGTGCGGAGGTTGGCGAGGTCGGAGCCGGCCTGCGGCTCGCTGAAGCCCTGGCACCAGTGCACGTCGGCCGAAAGGATGCCCGGAAGCCAACGGTGCTGCTGCTCTTCGGTACCCCACGCGATGACCATCGGACCGATCTGCCAGAGCCCGTTCGCGTTGTAGATGCCGGGCGCACGCACGCGGGCCATCTCCTCGGCGTAGATCACGTTCTGAGCGGGCGTCGCCTCGCGACCACCCCAGTTCTTCGGCCAGTTGATTGCGGCCCACTTGCCGTCGTTCAGTCGACGCTGCCAGTCGCGGCGACGGTCCTGGAGACGGTCGACCGCTGCGAGCCGTCCACCGCCCGGGTCGTCGTCGCCGGTCCAGTCGGCCAGGAACTTCGACAAGTTCTCGCCAAGCCAACCGACGAGCTCGTCGCGAAACGCGACGTCTTCAGGGGTATACGCGAAGTCCATGCGACTCACTCTTGCGCGTCACTGCAGCTTCTTCCACTCTGCAGCCAGACGGTCGAGCTCGACCAGGCCGGCTTGCAGCTCGGAGCTCGCTACCCCGAACTCTGAGAGCCGGCGCCGGATGATCCCAGCCGCGCCCACATCGACGGCAGTGATGACCCGGTCGGCTTGGGCCACGCTCAGATCGGCGATGCCTTTGGCAGTGCCGTCCTCTTCGTCGGCGACGCGTTTGAACACGGCCCGCTGGTGCTTGAGCGCCACGAGCTGCTTGTCCACCACCACCTTGAACTCATCGAGCTCGAGAGCACGCTGAATGTCGCCGGTGGCCGCTTGGTACTTCTGCGCCGAAGCGACGAATCGGTCGTGCGCCGCGAGAAACGCACTCGTGGGGCCGCTGCCGCGGAGCGCGACGAACCACACCACGACCGCGAGGCTCACTACGACTGCCACCGCGAGCCCGATGACGGCGGGACTTGGCCCGTGCATCGGTCCACGCGGAGCGCGACGCGATGGCTGCGGGCTGCGTCGCGGCTGGCGATTCCATTGCCCCGGAGGTGGGCCACCTCGGCCTTGTAGGCCCATGGGGCGCGGGCCGAGCGGACCCGGCATTGGCGCGCCCGGCACGCGCGGTGCGGGCATCCGTTGTCCGGGCATAGGTGCTCCCGGCATGCGGTGCGGCGGAGGACCCGCAGCGCGTCGGGGAGGCACGTACGGTGCAGATCGATCCAAGGTGCGCACACAGTACCGGCGCCAACCCGCCACGGACTAACGTCCGCACGCTGTCGAGCGAGTGGAGCGAGTGAGAGGTATGGATTTCACGTTCTCGGCTGATCAGGACGCATTGCGGGACACGGTGCGAGCGTTCCTGACGAAGGAAGCGCCCAGCGGCTATGTGCGGGCGATGGCTGATGACGAGCGCGGCTTCACCGACGACCTGTGGGCGCGCATCTCCGAGATGGGGTGGCCCGGCTTGCTCGTGCCGGAGGCGCAGGGCGGACTCGGACTCGGGTTGGTCGACATGGTCGTGGTCATGGAAGAGATGGGCCGCTTGCCGTTCCCGGGGCCGTTCTTCTCGTCGTCGGTGTTCGCCACGCTCGCAGCGAACCGACTCGGCGCCCACGACCAGCTCGCACAGTTGGCCGATGGCACCTTGCGGGGCACGGTCGCGCTCGAGGAGCAGGGGCACGGCGATCCGGTCGACCGGGTCCGAACGCGCGCCCGGCGCAAGGGTGCGACCTGGATCCTGAACGGTGTGAAGCCGCTCGTGCTCGACGGCCACACTGCCGATTGGGTGATCGTGGTGGCCCGCATCGAAGAGGGCTTGGGCTCGTTCCTGCTGCAAGCGCCGGTGTGTGAAGCCGTCGAGACGCTCGACCCCACGCGCAAGGCCGCGCGCCTCGTGCTCGAGGACACACCGGTGACGCCAATCGGCCCGCAGGGCGATCACACTGCAATCTGGCGGCGCGTGGTCGACGACGCGTCGGTGATGCTCGCGGCTGAGCTGGTCGGCTCCTCGGAAGCCGCTCTCAACTTGGCGGTGGAGTACGCGAAGGTTCGTGTGCAGTTCGACCGTCCGATCGCTTCGTTTCAAGCGATCCGTCACAAGGCGGTCGACATGCTGCACCGGCTGGAGTTGGCACGCGTGGGCGCGCACTACGCCGCGTGGGCGTCGGATGTGGATGATCCGGCGCGTGTGCATGCAGTGGCGATGGCAAAGGGTGCCGGCGCCGAGGCCGCCATCTACGTGAGTGGCGAAGACATCCAAATCCACGGCGGTGTCGGTTTTACGTGGGATTGCGACGCGCACTTCTACTTCAAGCGAGCAAAACAGAACGACATGATGCTCGGGTACCAGGGTTGGCAGAGGCAACGACTCGCCGACCTCGTGCTCGAGCCGGTGTGACCGACCGCCACTCGACGCTGCACGACGCCGTCGCGGAGCACGTCCGCGCCGGCGACACCCTGCACCTCCTCGTCGGTCACACCCGATGGACCGCGGCGGCGCGCGAGGTCATCCGACAGTGGTGGGGGCGGGACCCGGGCTTCACGTTGATGATGCTGAGCCTGTCGAGTCTCGGCACGCTGTTCTTCCGCGGTGGGCTCGTACGCAAGGTTGTCACGGGGTACTCCGGCGACACGTTCCCGAACTTCACGCCGAACCCGAACTTCGCCGGCGCGTACGAGCACGGCGACGTGGAGGTGGAGCATTGGTCGTTCCTTGCGTTCTCGCAACGGTTGGAGGCCGCGGCCCGAGGCCTCCCAGCGATGGTGACGCGTTCGATCGCCGGCTCTTCGATGGAGGCCAACGACGGGTACGAGCGGGTCGACACGCCATTCGGTGAGGTCGGGTTGTTGGCGCCGATGGCGGCCGATGTGGCGTTGCTGCATGCGCCGGTTGCCGATCGCTCCGGCAACGTCGCGCTGCATCCTCCGATGCTGGAGAACGTGTGGGGCGCATTCGGTGCGCGGCGTGGGGCAATCGTGACGGTTGAGCGCATCGTCGACGACCTTCGGCCGTGGTCGCACCTCGTGCGCATTCCGGCGCATCGGGTGTTGGCGGTGTGCGAAGCGCCCATGGGCGCGCATCCTGGCGGGCTGTTCACCGGCGACCTCCCCGTCGATGGCTACGGCGAGGACTACGAGTTCTGGGTGGAAGCACGCGCCGCGAGCCGCCGCGATGACTTCGACGAGTGGATCGAGCACTGGGTGCTCGCCGTGGATTCGCAGGACGAGTATCTCGCCCGGGTTGGGGTCGAGCGGGTTGCCGCACTTCGCACGAAGGCCGACCCAGAGTCGTGGCGCGCTGATCAGATCGCACACGTGCCCGACCTCGACGCGTCTCCGAACCGTTGGGAACGGGCGGCGGTGTGGGCCGCGCGTCATCTCTCGGAACGTGCACAAGCGATCGGAGCCGACGCGGTGCTCGCGGGCGCCGGCGTCGCGAACCTCGCCGCGTGGCTCGGCGTGGCCAAAGCGCGAGCCGAGGGAAGCGCCGTCAAGCTCACCGCGGAGATCGGGCTTTGGGACTACGAGCCGACGCCGGCTGACCCGTTCGTGCTGAACCATCGCAACTTCCCGCGCTCGGGAATGCTCGCCGACGCGTCGTTTGTCCTGGGTGCGCTCGTGGGTGGCGCGGGCACGACCACCCTCGCCTGTCTCGGCGGCGCGCAGGTCGATCGTCTCGGCAACGTGAACTCCACGTTGATCCCTGAAGGTCCGTTCCTCGTTGGGTCGGGCGGTGGCAACGACGTGGCGTCCGTGTGTGCGGAGGCGATCGTGGTCGCGCTCCTCGCGCCGTCGCGTACGCCGTCCGAGTGTGGCTACATCACCTCGCCCGGACGAGCGGTGCGTGCGCTCGT
>JANOHN010000159.1:0-2355 GCA_031406505.1 Acidimicrobiia bacterium
CCGAGCGAGCGCGACCGACTAGTCGTCGGAGGCGCGTCGGCGCACGCGGTCCATGAAGAACAACGCGAATCCGATGATGAACACCATGATGGCGAACAACACGAAGGCCAGACCGCCCTGGCGTTCCCCTCCGGCGTCGACGAGCTGTTGCGCACCTGCGGGCGCCGTGAGCATCCCGACCATCGCGGCAGTCAGGGTTGCGATGGTCGTGCGGCGTGCTCGCATCGTGGCTCCTAGACCTTGACGGGGACGGGAGCCGGCTCGACCGACGTGCCCGCGGCGCGCTTCTCGGCTTCCTGCTCGTCACGTTCCCGCCAGTGCAGGAACAGGAGCCCGAGTACGAAGAGGAGCACGGATCCTCCGAACGCGACGAGCGGCGGCACGCGGATGGAACCGAGGTCCCGTTCGAACACGATGAATCCTGCGGCGTCGGAGTCTTCGGAACAGTTCGGGTTCTTCGGTGGCGGTACGTAGAAGGGCTGGTCCAGGTCCTCGACCGCGCAGAACTCGGCGACCGCGAAGAGCGGCTTGTGCTTGAGCTCGAAATCGAGCGGGTTGGGGTTGCTGCCCCCGATCTCGTACGTGTGCTCGATCGTGTACTCGTTGACTGTGGAGAAGCGAGCGAACTTGTTCGCGTCTTCCGGCAGCGGACCCTCGGCCTTCACCTCTTCCTTCGTGATCAGCGCCGCGTCGACTGCCGCCTTCACGTCGGCGGCCTTCGTTTGGCCGACTTGGATGCCCTTGGTCTCGACGTCGCGGATCTCGACCGTCTTCGCCTTCTCGGGGGTCTTGGCGATCTCCACGACCTCCCAGCCCGGGATGCGTCCCTTGATGGTGTTCAACGGGGACGCCGTGGTGAGCCAGAGGAGGGTCAGGATGACCATGAACCCGGTGACCGCGGTGAACGAGATCAGGAAACCGAGCCGCCCGCCGAGGTTTGTCCCGAGCAGCAGCCAGATAGAACCGCAGAACAGGGCCAACGCGAAGAAGACGACGAGGAACCCGAGGATCGTCGGGTACCACATCGTCTTCTCGAGAAACTCCGCCGCGAACACGTCCCTCCCTACAGGCTTCGTTCGTATTCAACGATGGCGAGGATCTGCGCCTTGGTGAGCACCTTGCCGAAGTGCGGCATGCGGCCCGAGGAGATGCCGCGAAGGCCGTACTGGCCTTGGGGATCGACGCCGATGGTGACCCACGACACCTGATTCGCGAGCCCGACCTCGCCCGGGAACTGGAGGAGCACCGAGCCATTCGTGAGGTTGGGTCCGTACGCTCCGCTCCCCTGGGGCGGAAGCGGCGGCAAGTCGATGTTGGTCGGGTCGTTCTGGTAGTACGACCAACCCTTCGTGTGGCAGCGAGCGCAGTTCAGACGGAAGAGCACCCCACCATCCGACAAGGCCTCGACCTCGTCGCGGTACGCGATGGCCTGTGCGAGCTCGGCCTCAAGGCGCTCGGCATCGTCTTGTAGTCGCGCGAGATCCTCAGCGCTCGTCGTCGGGTCGGCTTGCGCCGTAGCCAGACCCGCTTGCGCTTCCTCGACGTCGACCTGAAGGCCGGCCCGGTCGGCGCCGGTCTTGCCGGTGTCGACGAGGTTCTGCGCGTCCTCCCGGTACTTCTCCTCCTCGGCGGCGGCGTCCTCCATGGCCTTTTCCGGTGTGGCCTTGATGCTCTCCAGGTAGTTCACGAGGTCGTTGATGCTCTGCACGTTCTTCGGGCCCTTGCCGCTCTTCACACCCCACGCGGGCATGGGCGTTCCTTCTCGGCCGTAGGTGATGATGTCGATAAGTTCGGCCCGGGTGTACCGGAGCGGCGCAAGCGTCAGGTTGGGTGCGCTCCACTGGACCTGCTGGGGTGCGCACTCGGGGACGTCGGGATTGCTCTTGTTCTCTTCCTTCTGACACTCGTCGGCCTCGGGCTGGAGCGTGTCGGGCGCGACGCCGCCCGTGCCTTCGGTGCCATGGCAGTCGGCGCAGAGCAGCGAGAACTCGGACTCGTAGTGCTCGCTCGCCTTGTTGGCGAACAGCACCGCGCCTCGATCGATGGAGCGCTCGAGGAATTGGTCCTCCATGTCCTCGGCGCGGAACGGCTCCCACAGGAAGTACGCGAGGAGGGCGATGATCATCACGACGCTGAACAGCAACGTCCACCCGAGCACGCGCTCGAGCCGTCGGCCTTCGAGCACGTCGTCCGCAAGGAACGGTGTGAGGTTCGCCGGCGAGGGCTCCGGGTTGCGGCGGATGCTGAAGACGCGCCACCCGATGACGCCAAGGAACCCGCCGATGACGACGACGTTGAGGAGGATGATCGTCAGGCGGAAACTCATCCAGCTTCCCGCTCTCGACCGTTCGCTTC
>JANOHN010000161.1:0-7949 GCA_031406505.1 Acidimicrobiia bacterium
CTACGGCTCGTACTGGATGGCCATCCGTCATGCTGAGCTCGGCGCGGGCGCCGTGCGATGGGTCACGGTCGAGTGCGACCGAGAGCACGGCTTGCGACTGATGCGGTTCAACAACGACACGGCGGCCACCCGTGGGCGCCCTGACACGATCGCCGTCGCCATCGGGAGCGCGATACCGGCTCGCCTCCCGTGCTCGGTCACGCGATTGGCCGACGCGTTCGGCGAGCCCGACGACGTCACGACGGTGAACGGCGTGCAGTTCGCAGTGTGGGAACAACCGCCGGAGCGCTTGCGAGCGATCCGATGACCGACCTCGAAGAGATCGCGGCCTGGCTTCGCGACGCCGAGGCGATCGTGGTCCTCACCGGTGCCGGCATCTCCACCGAGTCAGGGATCCCTGACTTCCGAGGTCCGCAAGGTGTCTGGACCAAGAACCCCGCGGCCGAGAAGACCGCCACGCTTCAGTACTACCTGTCAGATCCCGAGGTGCGAAAGCTTTCGTGGCAGAACCGCATCAACAGCCCCGGCTACTGGAGCGCGGAGCCCAATGCCGGCCATGTGGCGCTCGCCGAGCTCGAGCGCAAGGCCGCGCTGCACACGCTCGTCACCCAGAACGTCGACCGGCTGCATCAGAAGGCCGGGACGTCACCCGAGAAGATCGTCGAGATCCACGGCAACGTCCATCAGGTGAAGTGCCTCTTGTGTACCTGGCGCGCGCCTATGGAAGTGGCACTGGACCGTGTCCGCGCCGGCGAGGACGACCCCGAGTGCCCTGAGTGCGGCGGCATTCTCAAGTCGGCGACGATCTCGTTCGGCGAAAACCTCGTGCCGGCAGATCTTCAGCGCTCACACGCGGCAGCCGAGGCGAGCGACGTCTTCCTCGCGATTGGCACGTCGCTCACCGTCTATCCCGCGGCCGGGCTCCCCGAGGTGGCGCTGGGCAACGGCGCGCGACTCGTGGTCATGAACGCGCAGGAAACCCCATTCGACGACCTCGCCGACGCGGTGCTGCGAGACCAGCTCGGCGACCTGCTCACCGACCTCGTCGCGCGCATCTAGCGCTCACCCCAACCAGGAGGAATCGTGGCCGCGTACGTGATCTTTCAGACCGAAGTGCTCGATACTGAGCGCTACGAGGAGTACAAGCTGCAAGCCGGCCCGCATCTGATCGCGGCAGGCGGCAAGTACATCGTTCGGGGCGGAGACATCGAGGTGCTGGAGGGCGAGCCGCCCGCTGGGCGCACGGTCGTGCTGGAGTTCGCGACGATGCAAGCCGCGACCGACTGGTACCACAGCGATGGGTACACCGAAGCGCGCAAGCTGCGCGAAGGTGCCGCGCATGGGCGCATGTACATCGTCGACGGCGTCGACTGACGCACGGGTGCCGACGCCGATGCGTCGACACCCGCCCGTCTGCAGAAGTTCGACCTACTCGAGCCCGGCAGTGGGGAAGCCACCGAGGTAGGCGAGCACCCGGCCACCGATGAAGGCGCTGTAAAGACTGGAGAGCGCCTGCAGCTTGTCGTCGAGCGTTCCCTCGCGGTCCACGCCCGCGATCTCGAACGTGCCGACGATCAGCGCCGGATCGGTCTTCTTCTCACGCAGCACGCCGATCACTCCTGCCGCCTGCTCCTCGGCGAGGTCGAGCGCCGTGGTGAGCGAGCCCTCGTGCGTGAGCCCGATGAGGTTCAGACCATCGTCGAACTGCGCCCCGAGCGCGTAGTACTTCTCGATGAGCGTGGCCGAGCGCGAGTAGAGCGCAACAGCACCGCCGAGGTTCGCGTATGCGCCGCTCTTGGCGTTGCCGATGAAGTCACCCAGTTCGTCGCTGATCGCATTTCCACCCGAGAGCGCCAGGAGGTAGTCGAAGTCATTGTCCGCGAAGAAGCTACGGACCGCATCCTCCGAGACGCCAGCCGACTCGGCCTCGCTCTTGATGATCACCGTGTCGAACGCCTCGAGGTTCGCCTCCGCGGCTCGCCGGAAGAACTTGGCGATGTCGTCGACCTTGGTCGCGGCGGTGATCTTCGGTCCGGAGAGATCGCTCGAGAAGCTCTGGAGCTCCTCGGCCGCGTCGACCGACGTGCCGGCGATCTCGAGCAGGACCGCGCCGAGGATCAGCAGGCCGACGGTCTCATCCGGAGTGGCAGCCTGAAGCGCAGCATCGAACAGGTTGTTCGCGTAGTCGGAGAGCGCGATCGCATCGATCGCGCTTCCATAGGCATCGATCAAGCCCGATGCTTCCGTCAACGTCTTGGGGCGGAAGTTCTTCAGGCCGTCGAAGAACGAGTCGATCTTGCCGGCGATCGCAGCACTCGATTGGATCTGGCTGACGAACGCATCGATGCCCTGGGTAGCAAATATCTGGAGCGCCTGGCCGGTCTTCGCCGCGGCGTTGGCGAATGCCGCAGCCTCGAGCGCCTTGCTGTATGCGCCGGCCTGCACGCCCGATGCCGTGAACGCGTTCGCGGCGTCGTACGCGTCGGAGGCTTGGATGAAGAAGTCGCTCACGGCCTGCTGGATGGTCGGGTCGAGCGCGTTGAACGCACCCGCCGACGAGTCGGCCTCGGAGAGCCACCGCTGCGTGAGGTTTTCCAGCGTGTCGTAGGCCTTCGGGCTGAGCTCGGTGTCGACACCGCTCTCCAGACGTGGGAGCTCCTTGCCGGTGAACTCCTCATACGCCTCGTAGATGTCCGCGACCTCGACGACCTCGATGTCGTTCTCACGTCCGAGGTCGACCATGTCGACGAGGTTGCCGTCGAAGTCGGCCGAGTTGCGCTGACCGTCAGGGATGAGCATGACGGTCTTGTTCTTGTCGATCGCGCCCTGGAGCTTGTACGGGATGCCGCCGACCGGGCCGATGGTCCCGTCGGGGTTGATCGTGCCCGTCATGATCACGTTCTTCTTCAGCTTGTCGCCACGCAGCAGGGACAACACGCCGACAGTCAGCAAGCCGCCCGCGCTCGGGCCGTCGATGAGGCCCTCGACGTCGTACGTGATCTCGACACCGGTGAGGGGGCTCCCGGTGATGAGCGTCGCGACCGTCGCGGCGTTCCAGCCCGCGGCGCGCCACTGGTCGCCGGTCCCGGCGACTTCGTCCTCGGTGAACCCGACACGGAACTCACTCCCGCCCGTGCGCATGCGAATCGTGGCACCGTTCGACCCACCGCTCGGCGGATCGCCGTTGCGGAAGAACAACGCATCGACGTGCACCGACTTTTCGTTGCCGGCGCCCGCGGGCGACGCGACCAAGCCGACGGACATAAGCGCGACGATGGTGAGCAGCGCGACGGAGCCTCGGAATCGCGGCATGGAGAAGGTCCTTTCGGGGTTCACAGAAGCCACAGGCTCTCACGCGCCCGCCACCCCGTGCGCATCGGATCCCTTGGGAATTTCCGACCCTTCGGGTAGCCTTTCATTCACTATGGCCGGCTTCCGAGAGCTCCTCGCCCAGACCCGCCAGCGGATCCGAGATGTCGAACCCGCGGACGCCGAGCCGCGCCTCGGCGAGGCCACGTTCGTCGACATCCGCGAGCAGGACGAGTACGAGCAGGGCACGATCCCCGGCTCGGTCTTCATCCCCCGCGGCCACCTCGAGAGCAAGATCGAGACCACGATCACCGACAAGGCAGCACCGATCGTGCTCTTCTGTGCGAGCGGGGTCCGCTCGGTGTTCGGCGCCGACACGCTCCAGCAGCTCGGCTACTCCAACGTGGTCAACCTCGCCGGCGGCTTCGGCCGCTGGAAGAACGAGGGACGACCCTGGATCACCCCGGCCGTCCTCAACGCCGAGCAGCGCAACCGCTACGGCCGTCACCTCCTCCTTCCCGAGGTCGGTGAGACCGGCCAGCAGAAGCTCCTCGAGTCGCGAGTGCTGCTGCTCGGCGCGGGCGGGCTCGGCTCGCCTGCCGCGCTCTACCTCGCGGCCGCCGGAGTGGGCACGCTCGGCATCGTCGACATGGACGTCGTCGACGAGTCCAACCTCCAGCGCCAGATCCTGCACAACATGGATCGCATCGGCGAGCGCAAGGTCGACTCAGCGAAGAAGACGCTCACGCAGCTCAACCCCGACGTCGACGTGGTCACGTACGACGTGCGCTTCGGCGCCGACAACGTGCTCGACATCCTCAGCGGCTACGACGTGGTGGTCGACGGCACCGACAACTTCCCGACGCGCTATCTGCTCAACGACGCGTCGCTACTCCAGCGGATCCCCGTGGTGCACGGTTCAATCTTCCGCTTCGAAGGTCAGATCACGGTGTTCAAGCCGTACGAAGGGCCGTGCTACCGCTGCATGCTCCCCGAACCGCCTCCGGCCGAGCTCGCCCCGAGCTGCGCCGAGGCCGGCGTGCTCGGCGTGCTGCCCGGCATCATCGGCTCGCTCCAAGCGCTCGAGGCGATCAAGCTGCTCCTCGATCTCGGTGACCCACTCATCGGCCGCTTGCTCGCGTACGACGCGCTCGAGACGAGCTTCCGCACGTTCAAGGTGCGTCGCGACCCCGCATGCCCCACGTGCGGCGAGCACGCCGGCGAGATCGTCATTGCCGAGTACGACGACGCCTGCCAACCGCACTAGTGGTTGTTCGAAAACGCCGCCTCCGGCGGCGCTCAAACAACCAGGTCCCAAAGGTCAAGAGCAAGTTCAAGGTCAAGAGCAATGTGGGTCTGAGTTGCGTCGCGCTGGTCCTTGCGCTGCTCGTCACTGGGTGCGCGCTTCCTCAGGTGGTGTCTGCTCCCGAGGTGTGGGGGGTGCCGGCTGACTCGGGGTCCGGGCGGCGCATCGTGTACCGCAAGCCGACGCAGCAGGTCTGGCTGATCGAGGCCAACGGCGCGGTCATCGACGCGTTCCACTCTTCGGGCCGGCTCAACATCCCCAGGCCGGGCACCTACGAGGTGTTCCGGAAGATCAACCCTGGCTCGTCGGGAAGCCTCCGCTTGCCGTACTTCGTCGGCTTCGCGTACGGAAGCTCGACCGACATCGGGTTCCACGGCATCCCGCTGTACCC
Source organism: Acidimicrobiia bacterium (assembly GCA_031406505.1). Lineage (GTDB taxonomy): Bacteria > Actinomycetota > Acidimicrobiia > IMCC26256 > PALSA-555 > SHVJ01. The sequence continues at coordinate 5,007 of JANOHN010000161.1, forward strand.
GAGCGGAAGGCCGATCCAGCGCGACGACCAACTCGGCACCCCGCTCTCCCACGGGTGCGTGCGCCTCGCCCAAGACAAGGCGCTCGAGATCTGGAACTGGGCTGACTACGGCACGACGGTGGTTGTCGTCGGCTAGCGACGGCGCGCGGCAGTCTTCTTCTTGAGCGGCGACTTCTTGGGCGGCGACTTCTTCGACGCCGCCTTCCTGACGGTTTGCTTCTTTCCCGCCTTCTTCGCCGGAGCCTTCTTCAGCACGGCGCGCTTCGGAGGCTCGAACGTGCGCGCCACCTCCACGAGCGTGCGCACCGCGAACCCCGTCCCGCCCTTCGTGAGCTCACCGTCATCGCTCGCGGCGCGGGCAGGGCCGGCGATGTCGAGATGGACCCACGGCACATCGTCGACGAATGCCTCGAGAAACAACCCGGCCGTGAGGGCGCCCCCCATGCCGCTCGTGCCGATGTTGCGGAGATCGGCCACCTCCGATTCGAGGAGCTTGCGGTATTCGTCGGGGAGTGGCAGCGGCCACATCGGCTCACCCACGCGCTCGGACGCGCTGCGCACGTCTTGGACCCACGCGTCGTGGTTGCCCATCAACCCAGCGACCTTCTCGCCGAGCGCGACAACACATGCGCCGGTGAGCGTGGCCACGTCGACGATGGCATCCACTTTGTCGGAGGCCGCCAGCGCGAGCGCGTCGGCGAGGATCAAGCGCCCTTCTGCGTCGGTGTTGAGCACCTCCACCGTCGCGCCACTGCGCATCTTGAGCACGTCACCCGGGCGGATTGCTTTGCCGCTTGGCATGTTCTCGACCATCGGCGCGTACGCCACCACACGGTGACGGACACCGAGCGCGCGGAGGGTCGACATCGCTGCGAGCACCGCCGCCGCGCCACCCATGTCGGTCTTCATCGTCTCCATGCCGCTGCCCGTCTTGAGCGACAAGCCGCCCGAGTCGAACACGACGCCCTTGCCGACGAGCGCGAGCGTGCCGCGCGCCTTGGTGCGCGTGGGCTCGTAGACCGCTTTCACGAACCGCGGTGGGCGTTCGGAGCCCTGCCCGACGCCGAGCACACCACCCATGCGCTGCGCGCGCATCTGCGCCTCGTTGAGCACGGTCACGCGCACTCCCTTGCCCGACAACAGCCGGCGGGCGGCCGCCGCGAACTCGGTGGGCGACTTCGAGCCAGACGGCTCGTTGACCATGTCGCGGGCCCACTGGACTGCGTCGGTGATCACGCGTGCGTTCTTGAGCGCGGCATCCACCTTGGCGCCGCCCACGCCAACCATCACGACGCTGCGCAAACGGGATGGTTCACCTTCCGACTTGTACTCGAGGAACCGGTACGCGCCCAGCGCCAGCCCTTCGGCAACGGCTCCTGCGGCGACGTCAGGATCCAACCCATCGGCGGCCGTAGCCAGCGTGGTGGCGACACTCGCGACCTTCGATGCGCGCCGCGCCACTGCCGCGCCGGCGCGCCGCAGCACGTCGCTCGTGATCTCGGCGCGCGGCCCAAGTCCGACGAGCACTGCCGCCTTCGCGGACGAACCCGACATGAGGGGGACGGTCAACGTCTCCCCCGCCTTGCCGCTGAACCCAGCTTCTTGCAGGAACGCGACGAGCCCGCCACCGAGCGCAGCGTCGACCACGTCGACACCCGGCCCCGCCACACGGTCGGCGAAGAACGGGACGGCCAGGAGATCGGCTCGCGCCTTCGCTGCTGGCTGATTCGTCACACTGAACGCGATCATCGGTGCCGAGTCTACGGCGGCCATGCGTGATCCAGGCCCTCCGGTAGCCTCTCCCTGATGTCTCTCGCGCGAGCGCGCACCAGCGCGGCAAGCGTGCCGAGCCCGACGCCACCCACCTCCGTGTCCTTGCCCCGCGCCTTGCTCAGAACCGCGCGACCCAAGCAATGGGTCAAGAACGTGTTGGTGTTCGCGGCCCCTGGCGCGGCCGGGGTGCTCGACGAGCCGGCCCAGCTCGGGCGCACCGCGGTCGCGTTCGTCGCCCTCTGCCTCGCTGCGAGCGCCACGTACTTCCTGAACGATGCGCTCGACGCCCAGGCGGACCGGTCCCATCCCACCAAGCGGGATCGTCCGATCGCCGCGGGCCACGTGAGCACCCGGCTCGCGGTCGGTATGTCGGTGCTGCTCGCCGTCGCCGCGATCGCGATCTCCGTGCCGGTCACGCGCGGAGAGCTGGCGTTGGTCGTCGCGGGCTACATCGTCCTCACCGCGTCGTACAGCCTGTGGCTCAAGCACGAGCCGGTGGTCGACATCGCCGCGGTCGCGGGTGGCTTCGTGCTGCGCGCCGTCGCAGGTGGGGTTGCGACCGACGTCGAGATCTCCGAGTGGTTCTTGCTCGTCGCCGCGTTCGCGTCGCTGTTCATGGTGACCGGGAAGCGCCACGCCGAACAGCTCGAGCTCGGCGACTCGGGCGGCGATCACCGCAGCACGCTCGAGGAGTACTCGGCCAACTTCTTGCTGTTCGTGCGCGGGCTTGCCGCCACCGTGACGGTGACCGCGTACTGCCTGTGGGCGTTCGAGAACCCGACCGGCACCGGCGACGAGACCGCGTTCCGACTCTCGATCATCCCGTTCGTCCTCGCGATCCTCCGGTACGCGCACCTGATCGAGCAGGGCCGTGGGGGTGCACCGGAAGATCTCGTGCTCGGTGACCGCGTGCTCCAAGTGCTGGGCTTCCTGTGGCTGGCCACGTTCGCGGTTGGGGTCAATGTCTGAGCTCGAGGAAGCCCCGCAGCAAGAGCTGAGTGGCTGGGGTCGCACCGCGCCGACGACGGCGACGGTCGCCACGCCGCACGACGCCGACGAAGTGGACGACCTGATCCAGCGCGTGAGTCGTCGCGGCATCGTGGCGCGCGGCTTGGGGCGCAGCTACGGCGACGCGGCGCAGAACGCGGGTGGCACCGTCATCGACGCCAC
>JANOHN010000169.1:0-8518 GCA_031406505.1 Acidimicrobiia bacterium
GGCCGGCGCAGTACCTTCTCGGTCGCACGGCACGCGATCTCGAGCGACGAAGGGGACAAGACAGTGGGCAAGCAGCAGAACGTGGTTGAGCGCTCGGCGACGATGCCGGCGCCTGCTCGAGTGGTGTACGACCTCATCGTCGACTTCCACCAGTGGCGGCAGTGGTCTCCTTGGGAAGACCTCGACCCCAAGCTGCACCGCAGCTACTCCGGCCCCGAGTCGGGCGTCGGCGCGATCTACGAATGGGCCGGCAACCGCAAGGCCGGCGCAGGACGCATGGAGATCACAAAAGCCGTCGGACCGTCGCGCGTGGAGGTGGCGCTGCAGTTCCTCAAGCCCTTCAAGTCGCTCAACACGACGACGTTCGAGATCAACGAGACCGGCGGTGGCACCCACGTGACCTGGCGGATGGTCGGACCGCAGACGTTCGTCACCCGCCTCATGGGCGTCTTCATGAGCATGGACAAGATGATCGGCGGCGACTTCGAGAAGGGTCTCGCGGGGTTGGCCACAGCCGCTCGGGCATAGACCGTCGGTATCGCGCGTCAGTGCGCGGGGCCTGCTTGGAAGTCGGCGATGTACCCCTTGATCGACGGCATCGCGGTGAGCTTCTCGTAGAAGAAGTTGTTGACGATGTTGATTACTTCAGCGCGCGCGGTTTCGACGCTCGCGTGCATGCTCTGACCGCCCTCCTGCGTGTCCAACGTGTCCCGCAGTCGCAGGAGGTGCTTGACCACCGCCGTCTCCTCGCCGCCCTCGAGCGCGGCGACAACCGACATGGTCAGCTCATCCGCCTGTTCCCTGACGCTCTCGATCGGGATGTCGGAGCCGGGTGAGCAGCACTCCTCCATCGTGCGGAAGAGCGACCACACCTGGTACAGCATCGAGGCCGGCTCGTCGAACAGCTCGCGGACGAAGACAGCGTCGTCGTATCGCCCAGTGAGACGGAAGACGTTGTACATGCGCTTCGCGGCTTTGCCGTAGTTCACGTCGGTCGTCACGTACTTATCGACCTCGTGCTCGAGCTGCGCGACGTACTGGTCGAGCGCGTCGGCCGAGACGTGTTGCGCCAGCTTGGAGAAGATCGGAACGGATTCCGTGTCGAGATAGATCTCCTGGAAGTAGGCATCCAGGTACCCATCCAACGGCGTGATCGTCCCGTCGGGCGCCTCCCACGTGACGTCGAGCATGTTGCTCGCGTTGACGAGCTGGCCGCGCACGCCGTCGGACGTCACCCAGTCGAGCTTGCACCAGCCGGTGTCGAGCATGCCGTCCTCCCAGCGAATCACCACGTTCTCGCCGTCGGGCAACCGGGCATCGAACTGTCCCGCGGTGATTTCCTGCGGCGACCACTCCATCGAGCTGCCCTTCTCCTTGGGCTCGTCGTCGCGGATGACATTCATCGGGTACGAGCCGAACCGCACCGCGATCAACAGGTAGGTCGGACCCGTGAGAGTGTCCAGCGCCTTCTGCCGGATCATGTCTGCGAGCAGCTTGCAGGCTGCTGCTCGAGTCTCCGCGAGGATGTTGACGCGTTCGAAGTAGTCGGCGTCGCCGGGGAACGTCTGGAACTTGGACTGCGCCGCAGAACCGGAGAGGGCGAGGGCCGTCTCGACCACACCGGGTACGTCGCTGAACTCGACGAGCCGTCCGAGCTTGCGGAAGTGCTCGAGGTCTGCGGTGCTGAAGTCGAGCATGCTGACCTTGTGCCCGAACACGCCGGTGCGCTCGTCGGTCACGATGCCCGAGTCGGACGTGGTGTCGGCCATCGCGGCCATCCATCGCTGTGCCTCCGCCTCGTCCATCTCCACACCCAGGCGGCGGGCGGACTGCACGATGCGGTCGACCGCTTCGTTCGACCCTGCTGCGCGATCGCTCATCGGTGATCCTCCAGTATCCGGCGGAAGAGCTCGGCCTGGGCCAACGCGTCTTCCAACGCGTTGTGCGTCAGGGCATCCTGCTCCACTTGGTAATGCTTCGCGATGTCGCGGTACCTCGTCTCGGCCCACTTGGTGCCGTGCGTACCCATGAACACGGCCTTGATGTCGAGCGCCTTGTGACCGAAGGGATTGGTTCCGAGATAGCGATCGAAGTAGTCCGCGACGAACATCCAGTCGAACGCTGCGTTCAGCGCAACGAAGACGGGCACCTGGCCGGCGGGCGTGACCTGCGCGACCCAGTCGGAGAACTGGAGCATCGCCTGCTCGGGTGGGAGACCGTTCTCCTGGAGCTGCGCCATGTCCAAGCCCGTGATCGCCAGGGCTTCCGTCGTGCATGCCGTCGTGACCGGCTGCACCTCGACGTAGAAGGTCTTCGTGGGGTCGGCCACGAGACACGCGCCGATCGAGAGCATCGCGTACCGACCCGGCGTTGGCCCCGCAGTCTCTATGTCAACCGAGATGAAGGCCTCAGCGATCGTCTTCTCTACAGTCACCCCACCACTGTTGTCGGTCGCGAGATCGGGGGCCAAGTCCGCGGGCAAGATGGACGAGGCACGACAGGTCAACGACATTGGAAGGAGCGAGGTGACGAGCGAGCGGTTCGAGGTCCAGCGCACGATCGAGGCTGACCCGTCGACGATCTTCCGGGTGCTCACCGACCCACGTGGTCACGTGGCGATCGACAGCTCGGGGATGCTGATGGACGCCACCGGCGAGCCGGCGACGGCCGTCGGCGACACCTTCGTCGTGCACATGGATCGCGAGGCGCTGAACGACTACCCGATGGGGAAGTACGACGTGACGGTCAAGATCACGAAGTTCCTGCCGGACGCAGAAATCGCGTGGACGATCGACGGCCAGATCCAACCGCCGCTCGGTCACATCTACGGCTACACGCTCGAGCTGGGCGAGGGCGGCACGCTCGTGACGTCGTACTACGACTGGTCATCGATCGACCCGACCTGGAAGGCCGCGGACGTGTTCCCGATCATGTCGGAGGCGACGTTGCGCTCGACGCTCGGGATCCTTGCGCGGACCGTGGCGCGCGGTAGTACGTACTGATCAGGCGGACAGCGGCTGGGGGCGCGCTCGGAGATTGCGCACCTCTCGCCACGTGAGCAGGCGTTGCGTGTCTTCGTCCCACAACTTGAGTCGCGCCGTGCGCAGCCCTTCGACAAGCGAGATCTTCGGCACGTCGTCGAAGATCAAGCCTTCGTCGTGAGCGCGCTGCAGGTTGTAGTTGGGGATCTTGGCGTTGAGATGGTGGACGTGGTGGAGGCCGATGCTGCCGCTGAAGAACTGGAGGATCTTCGGCAGCTTGAGATACGAGCTCCCGCGGAGCGCGGAGTCCTCGAAGCTCCACGCTTCCGTGCGCTCCCAGTAGATGTGGTTCGTCTGGTGCTGCACGTAGAAGAGCCAGATTCCGGAGCCGCCGGCGAGGAAGACGAATGGCGCCTCCACGAGCAAGAAGCTCTTCCATCCGATGAGCAAGCAGAGGCCACCGATCACGAGCACGAGCGCGAGGTTTGTGGCCCACACGCTCCGTCGGATCCGCGCCGAGCCGGAAGGGTTGGCCCATCGCGGCTCGAGCAACATCGCGAAGATCGGGCCGAGGCCGAACATGACGATGGGGTTGCGGATCAGCCGGTAGCCGAGGCGCGTCGGCCACGCCCACGACTCGTACTCCGCGACCGTGTATGTGGGCACGTCGCCGATACCGCGACGATCGAGGTCTCCAGCGGTTGCGTGATGGACCGCGTGGTCGTATCGCCAGCGAGCGAACGGCGTGAGCACGAGGAGCCCCAAGAACGCGCCGAGCCACGCATTGGCGCGTCGCCCAGGGAGGAAGGACCCGTGCGCGCAGTCGTGGAACAGGATGTAGGTGCGCAGCAGGAACCCGGCCGCGGGGATCGCCAGTGCCAGGACGAGGAAGTAGGAGACATCGAGCGCGAAGTACATCGCCGCCCACAGCAAGATGAAGGGCACGACCGACGTGGCCAGGGAGACGAGGCTCCGACCGAGGTTCGGGCGCGCGTAGAGGTCGACGCAGCGCTTCCACGACGAGCTCTGGCGCACACGTCCGCTGGTGTCGGACCCCGATTCACGCGACGAATCGAGTTGAGGGTCAGTCAATGTCTGCACAGAGGAAACCGCCGGAATCGTGACGAGGGCTGGGAAAGGGCTAACGGGAGCGTGGGCAGTCGTTCTCCGGGGTCCTGGGTGAGCGACTACCGAGCATCTGAACTATTGCAGACAGACAGGCTCCGAACGCGACAAGTCAGATGCGGGCAACCCCTGCATCGTAGGCATACGGAGCCCGTTTCCGCGCAACCGGCTCGAGGCCGCTGACGGCGTTGGCGCGCGGCCACCCCCTGGGACACGTTGGGGGCAAAGGCACGCTCCGTCGTCGCTGGTCACGGCCAGCGGTTGGCGTTAGCATGGGTTAACAACTCGATCGACCTCGAAGGCGGGCCACCTAGGGCGGGTGGGGCCGGCGGGGGCATGAACGCTGTGCGAGCAATCCAGGCCGACGAAGCGGATCAAGCGGACCTCGAAGTTCGCGTGCTGGGAACCTTCCGCTTCTGGGCGGGGGGCAACGCACTCCCTGCGGTGCTCGGTGGCTCGCAGCGACTGCTCGCATTGTTGGGTCTCCGCGACCGCGCCCTCATGCGCGCCAGCGTCGCGGGAACGCTCTGGCCCGAGTCCACTGAGGACCACGCGTACTCGAGCCTGCGGTCGGCACTGGGCCGGCTGACCCACATCGCTCGAGACGCGGTGGTCATCACTCCGCTCGACCTCTGCTTGGCCGACGACGTGACCGTCGACATCCGCTCATCGCGCGAGCTCGCCCATCGACTCCTCGATCCGGGCCACACGCTGTGCGAGGCCGACCTCAGTGCAGACGCGGTCTGCGCGCTCTCCGTCGACGTGCTCCCCGACTGGTACGACGACTGGGTCCTGGTCGAGGCCGAGGAATGGCGGCAGCTGCGATTGCACGCGCTCGAAGCGCTCGCCGACCGACTGCTCACGAACGGCCGCTTCGGCGAAGCGACTGGTGCCGCGCTCGCCGCGGTGCGAGCCGAGCCCCTACGGGAGAGCGCTCGCGCGGCAGTCATCCGTGTGCACCTGGCTGAGGGCAACCAGTCGGAGGCGCTCAACGAGTTCGGACGCTATCGAGCACTGCTGCAAACGGAGCTCGGCCTGGAGCCCACTGCTCGCCTCCACGAGCTCATCGCCGGTCTGCGCCCGTAGTAACGGCTGCGTGATGGTGCGTTTCGTACCGTCAGGACATGCCCAGCCACCGCACCGGACTGTTGATCATCCGCGCGTGGGTGGAAGCGGGTTCGACCGAGCCGTTGCGCGCGCAGATCCGCGTCACCAGTGATGTCTCGACGGGCATCGAACGCTCGTTGACCCTCGATCAACCCGGCGATGTTGGCGATCTGGTCGACGCATGGCTTGCGGGAATGCTCGGCCCCCGCATCGCATCTCTGACACCGATCGCTGACACCGATCGCTGACGACCACAGAGAGTCACGCGACGGTCACGTGACGGTGACATCCCGGTCACGCCGCCAGAGAGAGGGTGGGCATCCCCCTCCCCCAGCTTGAAGAGATCACGCGATGACGATTGACGCTGCTCCCGCCCACTCATCCGAGACCGCGCCGGGGTCGAGCCAAGAGTGGTTCCGTGCCCTCGCCGAGAGCTCACGCGATGTCGTGTTGGTCCGTGATGTCGACGGGATGCTCTTGTACGCGAGCCCGGCCGTGTGGGTTTCGCTCGGATATCGGCCCTCTGAGATCGAGGGCACGAACGAGCGAGACCTCATCCACCCGATCGATCTCGGGATCCGCGACGGCCTCATCACCAGGCTGCTCGCGACCAAGGTGGCCCAGGCGCCAGCCGAGATCCGCATGCGCGCGAAGACCGGTGAGTGGCGTTGGTTCGAGATGATCGACACGAACTGCCTCGAGAACCCATCGGTGCAAGGAATCGTCACGAACGCTCGTGATCTCACCGAGCGCAAGACCGCGGAAACGCTGCTCGTCGACCTGAGCCTGCACGACCCGCTCACCGGCCTTCCGAACCGATCACTCGTCGTGGATCGTCTCGGCGTCGCGCTGGCCCGCACCGCCCGCGCGAACGATGTGCTCGCAGTGCTGTTCTGCGATCTCGACGCGTTCAAGGTCGTGAACGACAACGTGGGCCACGAAGGCGGCGACCGCGTCTTGATCGAGATTGCTCGTCGGTTCAAGCGCGCGTTCCGCGAGTCCGACACCATCGCTCGCAACGGCGGCGACGAGTTCGTCGTGATCTGCGAAGGACTCAACAGCGTTACCGAGGCAACCGAGCTCGCCGCGCACATCCGCGGCGCCATCGAAGAACCAGTGACCTTCGACGAGTTCGAGGCAACGGTCTCGGTCAGCATCGGCATCGCCACTGTCGCGGGCACCGAGGCGAACACGGTCGACCCTGCGACCATGCTGCGCAACGCCGACGCCGCGATGTACGAAGCCAAGCGGGGCGGCAAGGCGCGTTGGTCGCTCTTCGACCAAGGGCTCGCGACCGCGGCCGTCTATCGCCGTGCCCTCGAACCCGACTTACGTCGAGCGTTGGGCGGCGACGAGTTCGTCCTGCACTACCAGCCCATCTACGACCTCAACGACGACTCGATCCTCGGCGTCGAGGCGCTCGTGCGGTGGCACAGCCCGACCCGAGGCCTCATGGCTCCGGACGACTTCATCGGCCTCGCCGAGGAGACCGGGCTCATCGTGGGGATCGGAAGCTGGGTGCTGCAGGAGTCCTGCGCCCAGATGCGCGAGTGGGCCACGGATCTCCGTTGGCCCGGGTGGATCTCGGTGAACATCTCAGCGCGCCAAGTGGCCCAGCCGGGATTGGCGTCCGAGATCGCCGCCATTCTCGCGGCCTCGGACCTCAACCCCGAGCTGTTGAGGCTCGAGCTCACCGAGACCGCCTTGATGCGGGCCGGGCACGCCGCGGCCGCCGAGCTCGAAGCGGTCCGAGCCCTCGGCGTGCACGTGGGCATGGACGACTTCGGCACCGGGTACGCATCGCTCACGAATCTCCAAACACTCCCGATCGACTTCCTGAAGATCGATCGCAGCTTCGTCACCACGCTCAAGACCGGAGGGCACCGACGCGACAACGGCAACGCCATCGTTGCCGCGATCTCCCAGATCGGTCAGACCCTCGAGCTCGAGACCATTGCCGAAGGAGTGGAGACCGAAGAGCAAGCGGAGCTCCTCCGCGAGTTCGGCTGCCACTACGCGCAGGGCTTCCAGTTCGCCCGTCCGGCACCCGCCGAGCGGATCGCCGGGCTGTTGACGACTCCACCACCGATGCGCGTGGGCGTCGAGGTCAGCGCACCCGGATCGATGCACAGCACGCGCGCGTGCGCGGCAGCCGCTCAGTTCGACTGATGGACGCCTCCGAGCCACGTTCCACGGCGCCCGTCGACCACACCGTGGATACCACGGCGTTGCTGAACGTGCTCGCCCAGGTCAAGGGTGGCGACTTCACCGCGCGCATGCCGCTCGAATGGACGGGCGTGGCCGGCAAAGTCGCCGACAGCCTCAACGACGTCATCATCGCCAACCAGGCACTCGGGACCGAGCTGGCCCGCGTCAGCCAGGTCGTGGGGAAGGAGGGTCGACTGTCGCAGCGGGTCGTGCTCGGAGGATCCGCGCAGAGCTGGTCCGGGAGCGTCGAGTCGGTCAACAGCCTGATCGACGACCTCGTCCGCCCTACCGTCGACATGCAGCGCGTGATCGGTGCAGTCGCCGACGGCGACCTGAGCAAGAAGGTCTCCGCCGACGTGCGGGGCGAGATGCTCGAGCTCAAGAACACCATCAACGCGATGGTCGACCAGCTCAACGGGTTCATCTCCGAAGTCACGCGGGTGACGCGCGAGGTCGGCACCGAGGGCAAGCTCGGTCAGGCCGCCGCCGTGACCATCGAGGTCGGCGGGGTCTGGAAGGACCTCACCGACAACGTCAACGTCATGGCCGGCAACCTCACCGGCCAAGTCCGAAACATCGCCGAGGTGACCACTGCGGTCGCGAACGGCGACTTGAGCAAGAAGATCTCGATCGACGTGAAGGGCGAGTTCCTCGAGCTCAAGAACACCGTGAACGCCATGGTCGACCAGCTCAACGCGTTCGCCGGCGAGGTCACGCGCGTTGCGCGCGAGGTCGGCGTCGAGGGTCGGTTGGGTGGCCAGGCGCAGTCGAAGGAGGTCGGAGGCGTCTGGAAGGACCTGACTGACAACGTCAACCAGCTCGCAGCCAACCTCACCAACCAGGTTCGTGCCATTTCCGAAGTGGCCACGGCGGTGACCGAGGGCGACCTGACGCGTCAGGTGCGGGTGGAGGCAAGCGGGGAAGTCGCGGTCCTCAAGGACAAACTGAACGAGATGATCCGAAACCTTCGCGAGACGACGCAACAGAACGTCGAGCAGGACTGGTTGAAGACGAACCGCGAACGCTTCACGCGGATGCTGCAAGGCCAACGCGACCTCGAGGCGGTTTCCAGCATGATCCTGTCCGAGTTGGCGCCG
>JANOHN010000200.1:0-1817 GCA_031406505.1 Acidimicrobiia bacterium
CCGCAGCGCCTCGCGGAAGATCCGGTCGACCTCGCGTCGCTCCGCGCTCGTGGTGCACGACTTCAGCAGGTGGTCGTGGAGCAGCGCGGGCGCGGTCTGATGCCCGTAGCTCGCGATGAACCACCACAGCACGAACGGAACCGAGGCGAGGTCCGAGTTGTCATCGCTGGGTTTCAGAGGATCGTGCGCTGGCACGACGTGCTCTTGGTTGTTGCGCGTCGGGTCGAGGTACTTGAACGGCGTCGTCAGCTGGAACTTGTTCGGCCCCACTTGGCGAAGGTCGATCGAGAGCAGCGGTTCACCCTCGAGCGTCTGGAACTGCTGACCCCGCGCCATCAGGCTTCCTCGACCACGCGACAGAGCTCCCACACGCCGGGCACGCCCTTGAGCTCGTGCGGTCCCATCGACTCGAACGTCCCTGCTTGCCCCGCGACGGCCGCAACGACCGACACCGTGACGGCAACGCGCCCGTCGTCGGCCACCGACATCACGCGCGCCGCGATGTTGACCGCGAGGCCGGACACGTCGTCACCGCGGCGGTCGACGTCGCCGACGTGGACGCCGACGCGAATCTCGAGATCGTCGGCCGCGAGTGTCGCCTGCAAGCGACGCGCGGCAAGCAGCGCAACCCCCGCGGACGGGAACAACGCGAGCACGCCGTCGCCGGTGGTCTTGACGACCGTCCCGCCCGTCCGCCCGACCACGCCTCGCACCGTGGCGTCGTGGCGATCGAGCAACACCTTCCAGTGTGCGTCGCCGAGCGCGGCGGCGCGCCGCGTGGATCCGACCAGGTCGGTGAACATGACGGCGGCGAGCAAGCGCTGCGGTGGTGGCAGGCGCCGCTCACCGACGACGAAGTCGGCGATCTCCGCGACGAACGCGTCGACGTCGCCCACGAACGGGAAGTGATCCCGACCATCGATCTCCACGACGTTCGCGTCGGGCATCTGTTCGGCCGCGAGCTCGAGCACGTTGTCGCACGCGTACGCGTTGTCCTTGCGGTGCATCACCAACGTCGGCACGTCGATCTCACTCAGGCGAAGATCGTTGGGGTGACCGCTGAACACCGACTCCCAGATCCGACCCGCGCTCGCCGGACTCGCACCCGAACGGCCGGCGCGGGCGTACCAGTCGCGAAAGTTCTTGTCCGTGAGCAACGATGGAGCGACGCTCTCGAGGATGTCCGCCTCCCCCCTCATGTTGGCGTGCACCTCACGTTTGCGCTCGGCCGACCACTCGACCCATTCGTCGTCCGGGACGATCATGGGCTCATACAGCACGAGCGATGTGACGGCCGCGGGGCGCGTCGCCACGTAGCGAGGTGCGACGCCGAAGCTCTCCCACGACACGATCACGGCATCGCTCACGCCGGACGCGTCGACCACCGCCTTGAGGTCGTCGGTCCACTGCTCGACGATCGGGCGGTCCCACTCCACGATCGGGTCCGAGAGCCCGATGCCGCGACGGTCGAACACGACCACCCGACCGATCGTGCGCAGTCCGTCGAGCAGTCGGGCGAACCCGGGTTCCTCCTCGAACAGCTCGAGCGGGATCAGCCCGCCCGAAACCATCACGATGTCGTGCGGCGCGACAGCTGACGGATCCGCCTCGAGCACTTGGTATGCGACGTGAGTGCCGTCTTCCACCCGCACGTACTGCACCTCGGTCACGGCGGCAGTCTCGCGCTTTGGCCGCCGGCGCGACGGCTAGCCGCTGGGCGGCGTCGCAGTGCAGTTCGCGGCTGTGTACTTGCCGAACCCCGCGGCTCCCCGAGATCCTCACCACTAAGTCAGGCAAAGTCGAGCTCGCGCCGGAGA
>JANOHN010000215.1:0-1522 GCA_031406505.1 Acidimicrobiia bacterium
ATTTGACCGACGCCCGCTTCACCGAGGAGTACCAAGGCCCGCTGCTCGAGGTGGCCGACATCAAGACGTACTTCGAGACCGACCGAGGCCTCGTACGGGCAGTCGACGGTGTGTCGTTCACATTGGAGCGCGGCAAGACGATCGGGATCGTCGGCGAGTCGGGTTCTGGCAAGACGGTGCTCTCGCGATCAGTGATGGGCCTGCTCCCCCGCCGCGGGCTCATTCGCGAGGGATCGGTGAAGTTCGAGGGCCACGAGCTCATCGCGCTCACCCCGAAGGAGATGCGCGCGTACTGGGGTTCGCAGATGGCGATGATCTTCCAAGACCCCATGACCTCGCTGAACCCGGTGATGAAGATCGGCAAGCAGATCACGGAGTCGATCCGCCAGCACCTCGACGTCGACAAGGAGTTCGCCAACGAGCTGGCCGAGAACTTGCTGCGGTCGGTCCGGATCCCCGAAGCGCACCGCCGCTTGGAGGAGTACCCGCACCAGCTCTCCGGAGGCATGCGCCAGCGCGTCTGCATCGCGGTCGCGCTCGCGGCGGGCCCGAAGCTCCTCTTCGCCGACGAGCCGACCACCGCGCTCGACGTCACGGTCCAAGCGCAGGTACTCGATCTCATGGCCGAGCAGCAAAGCGAACGGTTCATGGCACTGGTCCTCATCACCCACGACCTGGGAGTGGTCGCCGGACGCGCCGACGAGATCGCGGTCATGTACGCCGGTCGAATCGTCGAGAAGGCGCCCACGAGCGTGCTCTTCCGCGACATGAAGATGCCGTACACGCAAGCGTTGCTGTCGTCGATCCCCAAGCTCGCCGATCAGAGCCACACGCGATTGGCAACCATCCCCGGACGACCCCCCGACCTCGTGAACCCACCGAAGGGCTGCAAGTTCGCGCCGCGGTGTGCGTACGTGCAGGATCGTTGCCACGACGAAGAGCCTCCGCTCCTCCCCGGTCCCACTCCGGGCCATGAGTTTCGATGCTGGTTCCCGGTCGGCACACCCGAAGGCGACGAGGCGTTCGAGAAGAACCGCAAGCAGGGCATCGAAGCCGCGGCAGAGCTCGCCGCGGCCGAAGCACTCGCGACCGCGGGGGGTGCCTGACCATGGCGGGGAGCGGAACCGCGCACCTGCGACCCGAAGGCGAGGCGATGCTCCGCGTGGAGCACCTCGTCGTCGAGTTCCCGGTGGGACGCACTGGTCTCAAGGTCAACGCCGTGTCCGACTTGAGCCTCGACATCATCGAAGGCGAGACGCTCGGGCTCGTTGGCGAGTCGGGCTGCGGCAAGTCGACGACCGGGCGGGCGATCATCCAGCTCCCGCCGCCGACCGCCGGCAGCGTGAACCTCGACGGCACTGAGCTGACCGCGCTGCGGGGTGAGGAGCTCCGGCGCATGCGCCCGCGCATGCAGATGATCTTCCAAGACCCGATCTCGTCACTCAACCCGCGCCGCAAGATCCGCGACATCGTGGCCGAGGGTCTCGAGATCTGGGAGATCGGCGACGCCGACTCACGCGCC
>JANOHN010000229.1:0-4424 GCA_031406505.1 Acidimicrobiia bacterium
CTGGGCGAGCTGACGTTCAAGCACATCTCGGGGTCGGTCGAGGTGTTCTGGGTCGAGGATCGCGGGCGACCCCCCAGCGTGCAGGTCACCGATCCCGTGTGTCACATGGTCTTGGACGTCGACGACGCTGCTGCTCGTCTCTCGCATGCTGAACGGTCGTTCTACTTCTGCTCGATCACTTGCGCGCAGCGCTTTATCGATGCCCCGGAGCAGTACGCCACGGTCGGCTGACCGCGATGAGATCAGTCTCGATAGCCGGACTACGACATGTCGTCGTATTCAGGGGTAGTGATGGTTGGCGGTCGTGCGCTTGGGGGGGCAGTATCTGCTTATGGCCAAGTTGGGGCGCGGCGAGCTTGAGGCGCGCGTGATGGACATCTTGTGGGCGAGCGACGTGGCGATGACGCCGCGCGACGTGCACGATGTGCTGCGCCGCCGTCGGCAGGGTGTCGCGTACACGACAGTGATGACCATTCTGGTGCGCTTGTGGCAAAAGGGAATGCTCCATCGCGAAGAGAGCGGCCGCGCGTTCGAGTATGCGCCGGTTGCCTCGCGTGTCGAGTGGACAGCGCAACGCATGCGTGAGGTGCTGCGCGGCGCAGGTGACCGCGATGCGGCGTTGACCCACTTCGCGCGCTCGATTGACACTCGGGAGGCCGCTCAGCTGCGTCGTGCCTTAGATCGCCGGCGCCGCCGATGATCCTGGCGCTGCTCGGGCTCGGGGTCGTGTTGCTTGCCCTTCCGGGCGTGCGACGGATTCCCCCCGATCGACTCCCGCTCAAGGAATGGGTGCCGATCGCGACAACCGCGCTCGTCCTCGGCCTGGCCGCGGTCGAGGGTGCTCTGGTGTTGATCGCATTCCCCTCTGTCGTCCATGCACTCGGTCTTGCCGGGATTGCCGACTCTTGCCATGACGTGCTCGCACCGTTGTCGACCATGCCGAGGGCCCTCGGGTGGGCCAGTGGGCTTGCCGCCGTGGCTGTCGCCGGGCGTTTCTTCATCGCGGCCAACCGGGCGCGGCGGCGAGCTGAGGCGGTCAGGGCCGAGCCGTGGTTGGGCGAGCATCACGAGCTCGCCGAGTTCGACCTCGTTGTCCTACCGACCGCGGCCCCGTTTGCGTTTGGCGCGCCGGGAGCGCCGCCCCAAGTGCTGGTCTCCGAAGGGTTGGTGGCGACGATGACGCCCGACGCGTTCGACGCGATCGTGCGCCACGAGACTGCACATCACCGGCTCGGCCACTCCCGCTACTTGGGATTGTTGGCCGGCGTGGAGTCGGCGCTCGGTTGCCTGGGGATCGTGCGACGCAGTACCGCCACGATTCGCGATGGGCTCGAGGTGTGGGCCGACGCCGCGGCCGGCCCCGATGTCGCCTCGCGCAGATCGCTGCGCCGGGCGCTTCTTACGCTGGCCGGATCTCAGGTGATCGCGCGAGATCGCTCCCGTCGACTCGACCAGGAGGCGGTCGCGGCACCACCGCTGGTGATGCGGGCACTGTGGTATTCGCCGGTTGCGGTCCTGGGCATCACGGGTGCCTTGCTGGCCCTGAGCTGGCTGATCGATGGCCAGCATGCGTTTGCGACTGCGATGGGCTGCACCGGCTAAATCGCCCATTTCTGCCGCTGAATTCGACCGTTGGCGTGCGGATGCGATATCTACGACAAGTCGTCGTTTCTGGGCTAGACCATTCCTGTCCGTCCTTCCCTCGGGAGTCCCATGCCCCGCATTGCCATCGTTGTTGTCATGAGCCTCTTCCTCGGTGCATGGCTTGCCGCGCCCGTCGTCGCTGCGCCGATCGCGGACAAGCAAGCCCAGGCTCGCCAACTCGAGGCCGAGATCGACGCCAACGCTGAGCAGCTCGCGGTGCTCAACGAGGAAATCAAAGGTGTCGAGCTGCGCGTTGCGGATGCGGCCGCGGTCGTCTTCGATTCCGAAGCGCGCATCGCGGCTGCGCTTGTCGAGACCGAGCGCCTCGAAGCGCTCGTGCGGCGACGGGCAGCTGCGGCATATCGGGGAGCGAGCACCGACGGCTCCGGCTGGTTACTCGATCTCGATCCGCAGGAAGCAAACAGCCGCGAGAAGTACACGGCCGCGGCCAGTGGCCAAGACAATGTCATCGTGGCCCAACTTGCCGCCGCGCGTGACGATCTCGCGAGACGGCGCAGCGATGCCGAGGACGCGCGGAATGCCGCAGAAGCCGACAAGGCAGCGCTCGACACCACGCGTGTCGCATTCGAAGCCGCGAACCAGCAGCGCGAGCAGCTCCTCGCGAAGGTGACCGCCGACATCCGTGCCCTCGTCGCCCAGGAAGCCGCTCGGCGCCAGGCCGCGCAAGCGCCGAAAAGTCGTGGTGGTGCAGCCTTCAACCCCGGCGCGTTACCCGTCGGGAGCGGCAACGTCGGCGCGGTGATCGACTTTGCCAAGGCTCAAGTCGGCAAGCCCTATGTGTATGCCGCCGCTGGCCCGGACTCCTACGACTGCTCGGGTCTGACGATGGCCGCATGGGCCCAGGCTGGTGTGCGCATGGCACACAACGATGCGGCGCAGATGGCTTCATTTCCTCGGGTGCCAATGGATCAGATTCAGCCGGGGGACCTCGCGTGGTTCCCTGGACACATCGGTATCTATGTAGGAAACGGAGCTGTCATCGTGGCGCCCAAGGCGGGCGATGTCGTGAAGTACCAGTCGGTCAGCCTCTACCGAGCGGCAGTCAGGCCTGGCTGAGGTGCTCCTAGGTAGCAGGCGACGCTCGCACGCCGCGCGCTGATGACAGGTCGTCAGGGTCAAGCCGTGACGACGGGGTCGCGGCTGTCGTTGTCGTTCGCCGGTTGGGCCGACGCGGGCCGGGCGGTCTCCGACGGACTACTCGTCGGCGAGGAAAGCCGCAGGCGTTTGAGCATGAGGGCGTTGACCGCCACGATGACGCTCGAGCCCGACATGGAGAGTGCGGCGATCTCCGGCCGCAGCACTAGGCCGAAGGCCGGTTCGAACACACCCGCGGCGACAGGGAGGGCGATCGCGTTGTAGCCGATCGCCCATCCGAGGTTCTGGCGCATCTTGCGCACGGTCCCTCGGCCGATCTGCAAGGCGACGGCGACATCGAGCGGGTCGCTGCGCATGAGCACGATGTCGGCGGTCTCGATGGCGACGTCGGTGCCAGCACCGATCGCCACTCCGATGTCGGCCTGGGCGAGGGCAGGGGCATCGTTGACGCCGTCGCCGACCATGGCCACCTTGCGTCCCTCGGCCTGGAGCTCGGCCACCTTGGCCGACTTGTCGCCGGGAAGGACGTCGGCGATGACCGTCGTGACCCCGAGGAGCGATCCGATCCGGCGAGCGGTTGCCTCGTTGTCGCCGGTCAGCATGACGACCTCGGCGCCGAGTCGGCGCAGCTCGGCAACGGCTGCCGCGGCGGTGGGGCGTGGAGCGTCGGCCATGCCGACCAGCCCTGCAGCCCGGGCGTCGATGGCGACGAGCACCGCAGTGCGGCCGCCGGCGGCGAGCTCCTCGCGGCGGGTGCCGAGCTCACCGAGCTCGATGCCTTCCCGTTCCATCAACCGACGGTTGCCGACCACGACACGCTGGCCGTCGACGTCAGCGAGTGCGCCGTAGCCGGGGATGCTCTCGAAGCCCTCCGCACGAAGCATCGCCACGCCGCGCCGTTCGGCCTCAGTGACGATCGCTTGTGCGAGGGGGTGTTCGGATTCGCGTTCGACGGCGGCGACCAGGGCGAGGAGGCGGTCGTCGTCGACGCCGTCGGCGATGACATCGGTGACTTCGGGCTCACCCATGGTCAGGGTGCCGGTCTTGTCCATGACCACGATGTCGATGTGTGCGGCGGTCTCGAGCGCCATCGCGTTCTTGAACAGAACACCGCGGCGGGCGCCGAGCCCGGTGCCGACCATGATCGCCGTCGGCGTCGCCAGGCCCAGGGCGTCGGGGCACGTGATGACCACGACAGTGATGGCGAACAAGATGGCCTCGTTCGCAGGTCGGCCGACCACGACACTCCACACCAGGAACGTGCCGACCCCGCCGATGAGGGCGACGAACACCAACCAGAAGGCGGCGCGGTCCGCGAGGCGCTGCCCAGGGGCCTTCGAGTTCTGGGCCTCCTGGACGAGCTTGACGATCTGGGCGAGGGCGGTATCCGCCCCGACCTTCGTCGCTCGCACGCGGAGGGTGCCGGTGGTGTTGAGGGTGGCGCCGATCACCGCGTCTCCAGGCGCCTTGTGCACCGGGAGGCTCTCACCGGTCACCATCGACTCATCGATATCGCTGTCGCCCTCCTCGACGACGCCGTCAACGGCGACTTTCGATCCCGGGCGAACCAAGAGGAGGTCGTTCACGGCTACCTCTGCCGTCGGCACCTCGACGGTCTCACCGTCACGGATCACCGTCGCCATGGATGGAGCGAGATTGAGCAG
>JANOHN010000233.1:0-2440 GCA_031406505.1 Acidimicrobiia bacterium
ATGAAGGATGAGCGACAGCACGACGAGCAGCACCGGCTTCAGCAGAATCCACGACACGACGACCCCGCGCGCGTAGGTATCAGAATACTTGGTCATGTAGCCGACGGCGAGCAGTACAGCGACCAGCACCGCCCAGCGCAGCAACAGCTTCGTCGCGATCTCGAGTCGGCCCTGCAGAACTTCGGAACTGTGATTGCGCGGCGGCACGACCGCGAGCGTCAGCGTCGCGGCCAGGATGGACAGCACGACGAAGGGCCGGTCGAACTCGACGTCATACAGTCTGCACAGCGGATAGAACATCACGCCGGCGAGAACCGCCGGCAGCGCATCCATCAACCACAACACGAACGTCGCCAACGAGGTCCCGCGCTTGAAGAAGATCGGCTGGCTGACCTGGTAGTGGTATTGATTGTTCTCGAGCGGAGAATTCATTGCGAAGGCGGTCTCCCGGAAACACGCCACCACAATAAGAAAAGACCGGCGTCATGGCCGCCGGTCCCTGTCTCCATCCCCTATCGCCGGACGATTACAGCGTCCGGTATCGCTCCTACAGCGACGTTCAGCGCACCGACAACGCCGGTGGCGATGTCGGACTGTTCGACTGCGTGACGCCCTGGATCGACTGATCCATCGAGTGCAGCCAGTTCTCCACGTTCGTGTAGCCGTTCGACGCGGTCGAGTTCGGATTCGACGGCAGCGTGAGACGGCGCGTGTTCTGGGCATAGCTGGGCCAGCCACCCGCATTCCGCTGACAGCGAGTCGAGCCGTTGGAGGCCACGCAATTGACGACCTGCCCATTGCGGTTGCGGACGCTCGAAACGATGCGACGATCTACCGAGTCGCGATCGCTGGGGCGCGCACCGGCGTACTGGAGTACGCGGTTGTAAACGCCGCTGTTCGCCGTCGCGCGTGCCGTGAGCCCCGTGTTCCACACCGGCGCGGTCGAGAGCTGCAAGAGACCCGACAACACGTCGCCGCCCGTCAGCGAGACGAGCGTGGTGCCCGATGTGCTGCTGCTGGTTTCCGGCGCGTAGTTGTCGTGCACGTAAACGCGGCTGCCGAGAAGCAGCGAGAAGCTGCCGGTCGTGCGCACGTAGATCGGACGCGTCGTTCGATCGTAGTTGGGTCCACGCAGGAACACGTTGCCGACGACGGAACTGCGCGTCGTGCGGCCGTCCTGACTCTGGAGGTCGAGATCGACGTTCACGCGGTTGTAGACCAGGTTGTTCACGAACACGAGCTCGCGCGACCGAGCCAGCGGATTGCGCTCGACGTTGTGCGCGAACAGATTGCCGACCATCGTGATGCGGCCGCCGCTCGCCGAACTGCCGAGCAGCACGCCGAAGCCGTGGCTCTCCATCCCCGTGCCGTCATCCGTCTGATGGATGGATTGGTGCAGCGGCTCGGCGAAGATGTTGTTGCTGAACGTGATGTTGTCATGCGGACCCCAGACGCTCGCGATCTCGTCGATGGACCAGCTGAAGGAGCAATGGTCGATCACGATGTTGGTGACCGGTCTCGCCGCGGTGCCCTCGAGTTTGAGCGAGTCGCGGTTAGCCGGATCCGGACCATTCGTGTCGTCACCCGCGCGCACGCGCAGGTGCTGCACGAGGATGTGCGAGGCCTGGATGCGCAGCGCGGCGCCGCGGATCATGATCCCCGGCGATGGTGCCGTCTGGCCTGCGATCGTGAGGCGATCGTTGCGGATCATGAGGTCGGTCGTGAGACGGATCGTGCCCGAGACTTCGAACACGCAGATGCGCGGTCCGCTGGCGTCGATACAGGCCTTGAGCGAGCCGGACCCGCTCGCGTTCACGTTGGTGACGCGATGGACCGTTCCGCCGCGGCCGGCGGTCGTCTCCATCCCGTAACCCGCGGAGCCGCGAATGACGGGCAGCGCCTGGGCGGCGGTCGCGCCGGCCAGCAGCACGGCGCCAGCTAACAAGGGCGAGAAATTCATGATGCGGCGATGGCGCGCATGGGTGACTTTAAAACTAGCAAGATTCATTGATGGCAACTCCTCGGAAAACAGGAGAATCGGGTGTAAGAACAGGCGTCAGATGGATTTCTGAGCCAGCGTAGTCGCTGGGCCCTCGAGGCCACCCGTATTCACGGCGACGACCGCGAAATACCAGGTGCCGGGGTCCAGCGTCGCGAACTCGTAGGAGGTCGTCGACGGATTCGAGATGAGAACACTGCGGTCGAGCTCGTCCGCGGTGCGTCCGTAGAGAATGCGGTAACCCGCGAGATCGTCGAGCGGCGTGCCGTCGACCTTCGAGGGCGGCGTCTCCCACTGCAGCGACGCGACACCGGCACCGCCGTTGACGACGGTGATCGTGAACGGGTCGGACTCGGTACGGCCCGCGGCATCGGCGACGACTATCGTGATCGACTCGTACTCGCCCAGGTCGCTTTCGCCCGGCGTGCCGCTGATGCGCCC
>JANOHN010000239.1:0-3936 GCA_031406505.1 Acidimicrobiia bacterium
CCGCGCCGTTCAACGTGACCGGGCAACCCGCGATGTCGGTACCGCTGTATTGGGAGGCGTCGCGCAACCTTCCGATCGGAGTGCAGCTGGTCGCGCCGTACGCGCGCGAAGACATGCTCCTCCGCATCGCGGCGCAACTGGAGACGGCCCGCCCGTGGGCCGATCGGCGCCCTCCCATCCACGCTTGACGCACGTCCGAGTCGCGGGTGGACAGGGGTTCTACGGCGACACGCCGCGGTCGGTGCAGGGCCTGCTCGACGACGGCATCGACTACCTCTGCCTCGAAGCCCTCGCCGAGCTGACCCTGGCGATCCTCCAGAAGGATCGCCAGAAGGACGAGACGCTCGGATACACCCGCGACCTCCCGGCGTACCTGGCGGCTGCGCTCCCGGCGGTGGCCGACGGGCGCACGAAGGTGATCACGAACGCCGGCGGCATCAATCCGACCGCAGCCGCGCGCGCCGCCGTGGGAACTGCCCGGGCGATGGGGCTCACCGGCCTCCGCATCGCCACCGTGACCGGCGACGATCTCATGCCGCGCCTCAATGCCATCGCCGCCGCAACCGCCCTGGCCCACCTCGACACTCGCGCGGCGTACTCCGAGTTCCCAGGACCACCCTTGTTCGCATCGGCCTATCTCGGCGCCCGACCGATCGTCGACGCCCTCGCCCAGGGCGCCGACGTGGTGATCACGGGCCGCGTTGCCGACGCCGCGCTCTTCCTCGCACCGCTCGTGCACGAGCACGGCTGGGCTTGGGACGACTGGGACCGCATCGCGGCGGGAACGCTCGTCGGTCACTTGCTCGAATGCTCGGGCCAGAGCGCGGGCGGCAACCTGAGTCGCGAGTGGTGGAACGTGGCGCATCCGTGGGACTTGCCATATCCGATCGCCGAGGTCGAGCCCGATGGCACGGCCGTGATCACCAAGCCCGCCGCGTCGGGTGGCCGCGTGAGCTTCGACACTGTGCGCCACCAGCTGTTGTACGAGGTGCACGATCCCACCGCGTACGCCTCGCCCGACGTGATCGCCGACTTCACCAGCGCGTCGTTCGACGACTTGGGCGACGACCGGGTGCGCGTCTCCGGCGTCCGCGGGCTCCCTGCCACCGAGACGTACAAGGCGTTGCTCTGCCATTCGGCCGGGTGGTCCGGCGAAGCCCGCGTGGCGTACTCGTGGCCCGAGGCCGCCGAGAAGGCTGCAGCCGCGGCCGCGATCTTCGCCGAGCGCGTCGAGCTCGTCGGGCTGGCGGTCGACGAGTGGCGCGTTGAGCTCTGGGGAGTCAACGCCCTCGGGGGCCCGACCGTTCCACCCACGGATGCCGAGCCTCCGGAATGCGTCGCGCGGATCGCGTGGCGGTGCGCCGATGCGCAGACGGCGAGTCTCGTCGCACGCGAGATGGTGCCGCTCACGCTGTCCGCCCCGCCCGCCGGCATGACGGGCATGGGGCGCGGCGCGGCGCGCCCGACCGAGCTCTTGAGCCTCTGGCCCACACTCGTCGAGAAGTCGCTCGTCGACCCACACGTCAGCGTCACCATCGAGGAGAGCTGATCGCGATGGCCAACCTGGCCCTCCACCACATCTGCGGCTATCGCGCGGGCGACAAGGGCGACATCTCGAACGTTGCCCTCTTCGCCGATGACCAAGACGTCTACGAGGTCATCGTCCAGGAGGTCACCGCCGCCCGCGTGAAGTCGCACTTCGCCGAGATGGTGACGGGCGACGTCGCGCGCTACGAAGCCCCCAACGTGCTCGCGCTCAACTTCGTCATGCAGGGCGCGCTGGGCGGCGGTGGCCCTCGAACGCTCCGCGCCGACAACCTCGGGAAGACCTTGGGCGGCGCGCTCGTGCGCCTCGAGATCGAGGTGCCACTGTCACTCGCCTCGCGTCGCGCTCCGGAGCCCGACATCGCCTGGGCACGCGCGATCCTGCAGCAGCTGACCTGATCGGCGAGCTCGTCAGCGCCTTGTACCGAGCGCGATGCGTCCGCCGCGACGCTCGAGATACGCCACCACCTCGTCGGCCGGCAGCGCGGGAGCATAGAAGTGGCCCTGGGCGAACTGGCAACCGGCCGCCAGGAGCCGTTGCTGCTGAGCCCCCGTCTCCACGCCTTCGGCGACCGTGAACAGGTCCAGGCGCCGGGCGAGACCAATGACGGCGTCGACGACCGCGTCGTCGAACGGATCCGTCCCGAGACCCGCGACGAACGAACCGTCGATCTTGATCAACTCGATCGGCAGCTCGCGAAGGTGCACGAGCGCGCCGGCTCCCGTGCCAAAGTCGTCGAGGGCGAGGCGCACACCGAGCTCGCGCAGGTGGACCAGGAGCTCAAGGGCGGCGGCCGTGTCCTCGGCAACGAAGCGCTCGCTGATCTCGAAGCCGAGCAACGTGGGGTCGATGCCGGTGGACCGGATCGTCTCCTCGATGCTCGCAGCCATCTGGCGGTCACGCAGATCGGCCGCAGCCAGGTTCACACTCATAGCGAACCGACCCCATTCAGGATGCTCCGCATGCCATTTCGCAGCTTGGCGACATGCCTCTTCGCGTACCCAGGCTCCGATCGGTCGCGCCAACCCCGTCTCCTCGGCCACCTCCAGGAACGCCTTCGGCGCGAGCAGCCCGCGCTCAGGATGTTGCCAACGAATCAGCGCCTCGAAGCCGACGAGGCGCGACGTCTCGAGCGAGACGATCGGCTGGTAGTGCACCGCGAGCTCACAGCGCTCAACGGCTTGGCGCAGGTCGTGCTCGATGTCGAGCCGATCGACCACTCGCCGCCGCAGCTCGTCGTCGAAGAGCTCGACACGGGCGCGGCCACGCTCCTTCGCCCAGTACATGGCTGCATCCGAATCGCGGAGCAGCGACTCGGGGTCGCGGCCGTCGGCCATCGCGATGCCGATGCTCGCCGTGACCACGACTTCGCTCCGGTTGATGACGAACGGCTCGCGGACGATCTCGAGAATCCGCTCAGCAAGCGCGTAGGCGTCGAGCTCGCCGCCCACGCGCTCGCACACCATCACGAACTCGTCGCCACCGAAACGAGCGACGAGGTCGCCCGGCCGTAGCGCATCCTTGAGTCGGCCACCGAGCATGACGAGCAGGTGATCGCCGGCTTCGTGGCCGACGCTGTCGTTCAGCACCTTGAAGCGGTCGATGTCCAAGAACATCACCGCCGTTCCCGGGCCGTCGTGGTCAGGCCGGGCCACGATCCGGCGCAGACGGTCGAGCACGGTGTCGCGGTTGGGCAGACCGGTGAGCGCGTCGTGCATCGCCTGATGGGTCAGCCGCGCCGCCGTCTGATCGCGAGCGATGGCGATCGCCGTGACGTTGGCTGCCAGCTCGACGACCCTGCGCTCGGTGTCGGTCGGTGGCGCCTCGTCTTGGCGATAGACGCTCACCGCTCCCAACACAGTCCGGTCGCCCTCGACCGCGCGCACGAGGGCAGCCCAGTACGTGAGGTAGCCGCGTGAGAGTAACGAGGTCGGCGCAGCGTCGTCCGCGTCGGCCTCGATCGGACTGATGACGAACTCAGGGAACTCCCCACTCGGGGGGAGAGCTGGAAGCGGGTGCCCCTGCAGTTCCGCGACGATGCCCGTAGGAAGGCTCGGAGCAGAGACGAGTCGCAGCTGGTGGAGTTCCTGGTCGATCACGGCGACCGTCCCATGGACCCCGGGCATCCACTGCTCGAGCATCAGCACCACGGCGTCGAGCGATTGATCCAAGGGCGCGCCGCGCGCGACGAGCTCCAGGATCTTGGCCTGGTCGGCGACGAGGAGCTCCGCATGATGACGATCGCTGATATCGCGGGCGTTCACGAGGATCCCGCGTACCGACGGATCGCCCCGGAGGTCGATTGCGACCGACTCGACGTGGCGCCACGAGCCGTCCTTGTGGCGCATCCGATGTTCGACCGGGCTTGGGACCCCGGTGAACTCGAGCTG
>JANOHN010000257.1:0-1657 GCA_031406505.1 Acidimicrobiia bacterium
GACATCTACGACCGACGGCTCGCTTACGTGATCGTGGACGGTCACCGCTTCGACGACGAGCTGCTGCGGCGTGGTTTCGCGCGGCTGCTCGTCATTGAGCCCAACCGGGCCCACGCCCGCGATCTGCTCCAAGCCGAGCTCGATGCGCGCGATGCGGGCCGAGGCCTGTGGTCGGCCTGCGAGTAGATAGCGCTCCGCTTGATCAGGGCGGCGCTCGCGGTGAATGAAACTATGGATGTGCGGCTGCGGCGGTAAAGAGGATTTGCCGGGCGTCGGGTGTCCACGCGGGGAGGGTTTCCTGCACGGGCGTGTTCGTGATGCGTTGGCTGTTCGCGGGATTGCCTGGATCGAGGTTGAAGATGTCGCCGAAGCGGACGAAGGCGAGGGTTCCATCTGTGGCCCATGTGGGCGCGGCTTCGCTGACGTGCGTGTCGGTGATCGGAGCGAGGCCGGTTCCGTCGAGTGCGACGACAAAGATCTCGGTGTCGGTGCCGTCGAACGCGGAGAACGCGAGTCGACGAGAGTCAGGCGACCAAGTGGGGTGTCCAGTGAATCGGCCCCCGTCGGTCACTCGTGTGACGGATCGATCGTCACTTCCGTCCGGTCGCACGATTCGGAGGTCGAGGACGCCAGCGTCGTGGCGGGCATATGCGATGAAGGTGCCGTCCGGCGACCAGGCGGGTTCCTCGTCGGGACCTGGCGTCTGGGTCAACCGCACGACCCCGCCGCCGTGCGTGTCCATGGCATAGATGTCCGTGTCGCCACCGTGATCGCTCATGAACGCGAGTCGCTCACCGTCGGGAGCCCATGACGGGCTGCTGTCGGCATCGTCGGGGTTGGTCACGATACGAGCATGGGTGCCGTCACTGTCGCTAACAACGATGTCCTGCTGGCGGCCGTCGTCACGGGTGTACGCGAGTCGACGGTTGTCGATCGAGATCACTCCTGCAAGCTCGTTCTGTGCGGACCGCGTCACGTTGGCACCATGCGTGCCGTCGCGTTGGATGAGCGAGAGGTCGGTCGGGGTAGTGATGCCTGGGATTGCCGCGATGAACGTCTCCGCGGCGAGAAGAACGTTCTGGGTGCCGAATGGCGAGCCGTTGGTGAGAAACGCGACCGTGATGTGTTGCTCAGGGAAGTACGTCAACAACGTTCCGCTTGACCCGATGTGTCCGTAGGCGCCCCACCCAGCGGAGAACATGCGCTGTACGCCGAGTCCATACGCGATCCCGCAATCACGAGCACTTTGACACGGCAGATCCGCGGTGCGATCGGTATCGAGCATCGCAACCCGGGACTCGCGCTCCAGTACGTCGCCTCCGTAGAGGGCCGCTCCCCAACGGGCAAGATCGAGGGCGGTCGCGGCCAAAGAACTCGAGTACGGCGCCCGACGAAAGGGACGCCCGACCGGCCGCGTGCCTTTGTACGCCGTCGCAAGGGGAGCGCGTGGCTTCTCAGCCTGCTGGAACCATGTGTCGTCCAAGCCCAGCGGAACAAAGAACTCGCGGCGTGCGAGCTTGGCCGCGTCGCGCCCCGACGCCGATTGAATGACGTCGGCGACGATCTCGTAGTTCGAGTCCCCATAGCCGAAGCACGTTCCAGGCTCGCAGCGAGCGGCCGGAGACTGATCGCCGATGCCGCTCGTATGGTTGAGCAG
>JANOHN010000274.1:0-5636 GCA_031406505.1 Acidimicrobiia bacterium
CGATCGAGCAGGTCGTCGATCACGGGGTCGTCGATGCGTCCGAAGTTCACCAACGATCCGGTGTGCCACCAGACGTACTGTGAGTCGGGATCACCGCCGGGGTGGTTGCGGAAGCCGATCTGCTGGAACTGCCCTCCGATCGCGCGGCTGATCAGCGTGGCCTCTGAGACCTGCTGCACGCTCACCTCGATGCCGGCACGCGACTGCTGCTGGGCGGAGAGCTCGCCGAGGGCGAGCGCCTCGGGATTGGTCACGGTGAGGTACTCGAACTTGATGGGCTCGCCGTGCTTGGCCTCGTACTGCGCGGCCAGCTTCTTCGCCTTCTTCAGGTTGTGGTCGTAGAGGCCGGTGTCCTTGATGTAGGCCGGCGACCCTGGCCCGAACGGCCCCGTCGCCAGCGTGAAGAGACCCTTGTTGCGGATGTCGTTGAGTTCAGCCGCACTCCCCGCCAACGCCACGGCCTTCCGGGCGATGATGTCATCGAACGGCGGTCTCGAGACGTTGAGCAGCCCGTATGCGACCTCGGCGCCGCGGTCCGAGACGATGAGATTCACCTCACCGCGCTTCTCGCGCTTCTCGAGCTCGAGGATCTGGAGCGCGCCGCTCGTCTGGATCATGTCGAACTCGCCGCCGAGCAGACCGCTCACGCGCTGCTGCCCTTCTGTGATGGGCGCGAACGTGATGCTGTCGAGGTACGGCAGCCCCCTCTGCCAGTAGTCCGGGTTGCGCTCCACGGTCAGCGACTCGCCAGGGATCCAGCGCACGAAGCGGAACGGGCCCGTGCCGATCAGGTTGGTGGCGCACGAGGCTTGGTCGGCCAGCTGCCCCGGCGCCAAGATGCCGTTGCGCCCACTCCCAAACAGAAACGCGGGGAACGCGGGCCAGGGACGCGTCGTCGTCACCACGACGGTCAACGGGTCGCTCACCGTGACGTCGACCACATCCTTGAAGTTGAACGTGTTCAGCGGTGCGCTGATCGCTGAGTTCTTGCCCCGATAGGTGTCGAGGTTGAGCTTGACCACGTCGGCGTCGAGGTCGGTGCCGTCATGGAACTTCACGCCCTCGCGGAGCGTGATCGTCCATTCCGTGAAGGTCTCGTTGGGCTCGATGGCCTTGGCGAGGTAGGGCACGTACTCGCCCTTGCTGTTGATCGTGACGAGCGTGTCGTACACGGCGTTCACCACTTGGATGCCCGAGGCGGCGAGCTGCCCTGCGGGCAAGCAGTAGCCGTTCGTGGTGTCGGTCTCGGCCTCGAGTGCGAACGTCAGCGAACCGCCGCGGGAAGGACCCGAATGAGCCGATCCGCGGTGCTGAGCAGTGGTCCGTGCGCTCGCAGGGACAGCGATCACGGTGATCGCGCCGAGGCTCGCGACCACCAACGCCACGACGAGTCGGCGCGGCCTCGATGTCACCTCACAGGAGCTTCGACCGCATGCCATCGCGGCACTCTACGGCGGGGACCAACGCCGCGGTCGTTGTCCGCCAACGCCCTTGACGGCGGCGAGCCGTGCTCCTGGTAGAACAACGTCCAATCCGACGCCCCGACCAGGAGCCCAACATGCCCGAAGCCGTCATCGTCGCCACTGCCCGCACCCCCATTGGCCGGGCCAACAAGGGCTCACTCGTCGACTGCCGACCCGATGACCTCTCAGCCACGGTCGTGCAGGCCGCGTTGGCGAAGGTTCCCAACCTCGACCCCGCTTTGGTCGAGGACGTGATCTGGGGTTGCGGGCAACCGGCCGGCGAGTCGGGATACAACGTCGCTCGGGTCGCGGCGATCCTCGCCGGCCTCGACGTGCCGGGCGTCACCGTCAACCGGTACTGCTCGTCATCGCTGCAGACCATCCGCATGGCCGCGCACGCGATCAAGGCGGGTGAGGGCGACGTGTTCGTCGCCGGCGGCGTCGAGACCGTGAGCCGCTTCGCGAAGGGCATGTCCGACGGGCTTCCTGACTCGCACAACTCGCGCTTCGCCGATGCGAGGGTGCGCACCAAGGCGCGCCAAGACGGCTCCCAGGGTGCGTGGACACCGGCAGCCGGGCTGCCCGACGTCTACCTCGGCATGGGCGACACCGCCGAGAACGTGGCGGAGCAGGAGAAGGTGACGCGGGAGCGCCAGGACGAGTTCGCCGCGCTGTCGCAGAACCGCGCCGTCGAGGCACAGAAGAACGGGTTCTTCGAGCGTGAGATCACGCCGGTCACCACTCCCGATGGCACGGTGGTCAGCGTCGACGACGGCCCGCGTCCCGATACGACGGTTGAGAAGCTGGCCCAGCTGCAGCCCGTGTTCCGTCCGAACGGCTCGGTCACCGCGGGCAACGCATGCCCGCTGAACGACGGCGCGGCGACCACGATCGTGATGAGCGACACCCGCGCGAAGGAGCTTGGCATCACGCCGCTCGCGCGCATCGTCGCGTCGGGCGTTTCCGCGGTCGACCCCGAGATCATGGGTCTCGGACCCATCGGCGCGAGCCGCCAGGCCCTCGCCCGTGCCGGGATGACCATCGACCAGATCGATCTCGTGGAGATCAACGAGGCGTTCGCGGCGCAGGTCATCCCGTCAGCCGATCACCTCGGAATCCCGTGGGAGAAGCTCAACGTGAACGGTGGCGCGATCGCACTCGGGCACCCGTTCGGCATGACCGGCGCGCGCATCATGGGCACGCTCATCAACGGACTCGACGACCGTGGCGCGCGCTACGGCCTCGAGACCATGTGCGTCGGCGGCGGTCAAGGCATGGCGATGATCATCGAGCGCCTCTAAGGCGGGGAGGGCAGGACGGCTGCCGCGGAGGGATCCGCCGCTCACTCGTGCCGAGGGCCGCTGCGCTACGGCGCCGCTTCGCTGCGCCGACCCCTCGTCCCGAGCGACGTCGGTCCCTCCGCACGTGCAGAACACGGAGTCGCGGGATGCTGCCGTGCCGGCGTCGGGACTGTCAGCGGCGCGCATCGCCGCTGGGAGGTGGGCGGCGGGGTCCCGACGCCGGTGGTAGGCAGCGTCCCGCAGCGGTCACGCGCGCTAGGACGTGCCGTACACGGGGTCGGGGGTGGGGAGCTCGCTGAGGAGCTCGTGCACGACTGGGCCGAGCTCGGCGGGATCCCATCGGCCGTCCTTCACGCGCCGTGGGCCGTGGTGCCAACCGTCGGCGATGCTCACGACGCCACCTTCGAGCTCGAACACGTGACCGGTGACGTCGCGCGCTTCGGTGCTCCCAAGCCAGACCACGAGCGGTGACACGTTCGTGGGATCCATGGCATCGAAACCCGACTCGGGCTTCCTCATCATGTCGGCGAACGAGTCTTCGGTGAGCCGCGTGCGGGCCGATGGGGCGATCGCATTCGCGGTCACGCCGTAACGGCCGAGCTCAGCAGCCTCCACGAGCGTGAGCGCGGCGATGCCGCCTTTGGCTGCGCTGTACCCGCCTTGACCAATGCTGCCGAGCAGGCCAGCGCCGCTGCTGGTGTTGATGATGCGGGCGTCGACGCCGTCGCCCCCCTTCGAACGCTCGCGCCAATAGGTGGCCGCGTGGCGAACGGGTGCGAAGTGACCTTTGAGGTGGACACGCACCACGTCGTCCCACTCGCTCTCACTAGTGCTGACGAGCATGCGATCGCGCACGATGCCCGCATTGTTCACGAGCACGTCGAGGCCACCGAAGGTCTCGATGGCGGCCTGCACCATGCGGCTCGAGCCGTCCCAGTCGGCGACGTCGTCGGCATTGGCTATGGCTTCGCCGCCGCTGGCGATGATCTCCTCGACCACCGCGTTCGCAGCTTCACTCGACGGCGCCGTGCCGTCGCGGGCAACCCCGAAGTCGTTGACCACCACACGCGCACCTTGACGTGCGAACTCGAGCGCGTGCTCACGGCCGAGTCCGCGCCCGGCGCCGGTGACGATCACGATGCGGCCGTCGCAGAGTCCCATCTACTCGGGTCGATTCCGCTCCGGCATCCCGGTCATCCGACCATGCCTCCGCTGCATCTCCATACCGGCAGGTACCGTACCGCGGTGCGTTACGGCATCACCATGTTCACCACCGATCAGACGATCTCAGTGCACGAACTTGCGCGCGCAGCAGAGGAACGCGGCCTCTACTCGCTGTACATCCCGGAGCACACGCACATCCCCACGAGCCGACGCACACCGGCGCCCACCGGGGAAGCGGAGCTCGCCGATGAGTACTTGCGCACCGTCGACCCGTTCGTCGCGCTTGCCGCGGCCGCCAGCGTCACCGGGCGCATTCGCTTGGGCACCGGCATCTGTGTGATCGCCCAGCGCGAGCCGTTCGTGACTGCGAAGGCCGTCGCCACGCTCGACCATGTGTCGGGCGGACGCGTGGAGTTCGGCATCGGGTTCGGATGGAACCGCGAGGAGATCGAGCACCACGGCGTCGACTTCGCGACCCGACGCGACCTCGCTCGCGAGCATGTGCTCGCGATGAAGGAGCTGTGGACGAAGGACGCGGCTTCGTACGACGGCACCTTCGTGCACTTCGAATCTTCGTGGTCATGGCCCAAGCCGGTGCAGGCCGGCGGGCCGCCGGTGCTCCTCGGCGGCATGGCCGGCCCGAAGCTGTTCGCCCACATCGCCGAGTACGGCGACGGGTGGATCCCGATCGGTGGTGGCGGCATACGCGCTGCACTCCCCGACCTTCATCGTGCATGCGAAGCCGCCGGACGCGATCCGGCAGCATTGCGGATCGTCCCGTTCGGCACCGTTCCCGATGCGGGCAAGCTCGAGTACTACGCGTCCATCGGCATCGAAGAAGTGGTGCTCCGCGTCCCGGGTGGTGACGCGGCGAGCGTGCTGCCCCTTCTGGACCAGTACGCGACCTTGGTGAGTCAGTGATCGTGAAGTGCGGAACGCTCCTCAGAGGCGCTCGATGATTGTGACGTTGGCCTGACCACCGCCCTCGCACATGGTCTGAAGGCCATACCGGCCCCCCGAGCGCTCGAGCTCGTGGAGCAGCGTGGTCATCAGGCGCGCCCCGCTGCACCCGATGGGGTGGCCCAGCGCGATGGCACCACCGTTCACGTTCACCTTCTCGAGGTCACCACCCGTCGCCCGCGCCCAGGCCAGCGGCACCGCCGCGAACGCCTCGCTTACTTCGAAGAGATCGATGTCGTCCATCTGCAGCCCGCCGCGCTCCAGCGCCTTCTGCGTGCTCGGGATGGGGCCGGAAAGGCCCTCGATGGGGTCGACGCCC
Source organism: Acidimicrobiia bacterium (assembly GCA_031406505.1). Classification (GTDB taxonomy): domain Bacteria; phylum Actinomycetota; class Acidimicrobiia; order IMCC26256; family PALSA-555; genus SHVJ01. The sequence continues at coordinate 5,208 of JANOHN010000274.1, forward strand.
GCGACTGCGAACGAATGGAAACGCGCCCGAGGGCGAAGGCCCAGGCGTGTGGCGGCCCTCTCGGAAACGATGAGGACCGCCGCGGCACCGTCGCTGAGCTGCGACGACGTGGCGGCGGTCAGGAGGCCGTCCTCGCGGAACACGGTTTTCAAGCCCGCGAGCGCGTCGAGTGTGGTTCCGGGCCGGATGCCTTCGTCGGCGGTCGCCACCCACTCCCGGTCGTCACGTTTGGCGCGCACCGGCAGGATCTCCGCGTCGAAGAGACCCGCATCGGTGGCGGCGGCGGCGCGAAGGTGCGACGAGAGGGCGAATGCATCCAACTCGTCGCGACCCAGCTCGAAACGCTCAGCGAGCATCTCGCCGCAGATGCCCTGGTCGATGAAATCGTCGGCAGCCAAGCCATAACGCTTGCGAAAGCCCGGTCCGTAG
>JANOHN010000283.1:0-11513 GCA_031406505.1 Acidimicrobiia bacterium
ACGCCTTGCACCTTGGTCGCGCTCACTCAGCGGCCGGGATACCCGGCCGCTGCCCTACGGGGACGTTCGCCGCTCCGTGCATGTCAGGGCTTCTGCACCTTGCCGGCCTTCAGGCAGGAGGTGCACACGTGCAGGCGCTTCGGGCTGCCGTTGACGACGGCCCGCACTCGCTGCACATTGGGGTTCCAGCGCCGCTTCGTGCGCCGGTGGGAGTGACTGAGGCGCATGCCGAACTGCGGCTTCTTGCCGCACACCTCGCAGACCGACGCCATGACCGGATTCCTCGCAACTCGGGGACCTGTGATGCTAGCAAGCGCCTCCCGTCGGGCTCCCGTCTGGCTCGAGGCGGGGCGCCGCTACGATTCCGCTGCGACATGGGCGACAGGGGGACGCTGACCGAGCTCGACGGAGCCGCGCTCGCGCGGGTCGTCAGCACGTACCGCGACGCCCTGCGCACGCACCAAGAAGAGCTCAACCGTCTCAACGTCTACCCCGTGCCCGACGGCGACACCGGCACGAACATGGCGCTCACGATCGAGTCGGTCTGCTCCGAGGTCGGCGACCGCACGGCCATGACCGACGTGTGCAAGGCGATGGCCCACGGCTCGCTCATGGGCGCCCGAGGGAACTCGGGCGTGATCCTGTCGCAGATCTTGCGGGGCCTCGCAGACGTGTTCGGCACCCTCACGACGGTCGGCGCGGAGCAAGTCACTGCGGGCCTCCGCCACGCGTGCGACGCGGCCTACCAAGCCGTGATGCGCCCAGTCGAAGGGACCATCCTCACGGTCGTGCGCTCGTCGGCCGAAGCCGCGGAGTCGGCGACTGGGGACGGCGCTCGCGCCCTGTCGTCGTTGCTCGAGCGGGTTGCCGCAGCCGCGCACGAGGCGGTTGAACGCACACCCGACCTCCTGCCGGTGCTCAAGGAGGCAGGTGTGGTCGATGCCGGCGGGCACGGCTTCGCGCTGCTGCTCGATGCGTTCTTGCACATCGTCGATGGTCGCCCGTTGCCCGAGCCGCAGATCATGACGACGCCGGCGTCCGTGGCCGCGCACCAACGCGACGCCGACGTCTCGTCGTTGCGCTACGAGGTGATGTTCCTCCTCGACGCCGACGACGCGACGATCCCGGCGTTCAAGCAAACCTGGAGCAGCATCGGCGACTCGATCGTCGTCACCGGGGGCGACGGGCTCTGGAACTGCCACGTGCACACGAACGAGATCGGCGCGGCGATCGAAGCCGGCGTGGAAGCGGGGCGCCCGTCGAAGATCCGCGTGACCGATCTCATCGAGCAAGTCGAGGAAGAGCAGTGGGTGCGCGAGGCAAGCCCTGATTCGACCTTCGCCGCTTCTGCAGAGCCCGTCACCACCGCGGTTGTTGCGGTGGCGGTGGGTGGCGGCCTCCAACGCCTCTTGCGCAGCGTGGGCGTGCACGAGGTTGTCGCCGGTGGGCAATCGATGAACCCGTCGACGGCACAGATCCTCGAAGCGGTCGACCGCGCCGGGTCTGATGCGGTCGTCGTGCTGCCCAACAACAAGAACATCGTCGCGGTCGCACAGCAGGTGCACGGGTTGACCGAACGCACGGTCGCGGTGGTTCCCACACATGCTGTTGTGGAGGCACTCGCCGCGCTCGTCGCGTACGACCCCGACGCATCGCTCGCCGACAACGAGCGGGCCATGAGCGAAGCGGCGGCGAGAGTGCAAGCCGGAGAAGTCACGCAGGCGGTGCGAGACAGCAGCGCGGAGTGCGGACCGATCGCGCAGGGCGACTGGATCGCGCTGACGCGTGACGGGATCCAGCTCACGGCCGCGAGCGCGGTCGACGCGGCGATGGGGCTGCTCGATCGATTGATCGACGCAGACAGCGAGCTTGCGACGGTGCTCGTGGGAGCCGACGCCCGGAGCCACGACACCGAGCGGCTGCGTGAGCACCTGGGGCTCGAGCACCCGCACGTCGAGCTCGAGGTGCACGCCGGCGACCAACCCCTCTACCCGTACCTCATCGGGGTTGAATAGGAGCGCAGCGGAGCCGTGCTCGGACGAGCGGGACGGCGCAGCGGAGCGACCCAGAGTGAGGACCTTGTGAGTGAACGAGCCGCGTCGGGGATCACCCTGCGCGAGCTGCGCGACAAGCCCCTGTCGGAGCTGCATGCCGTTGGTCCGAAGCTCGCCGACCGGCTCGAGATGATGGGGTTGGAGTCGGTGCTCGACCTGCTCGAGCACTACCCGCGCCGATATCACGACCGCACCCGCACGCAAGACATCGCAGAGCTTGGGATCGGCGAGGAAGCCACCGTTGCGGGTGAGGTGAAGAAGGTGAGCGTGCGTCGACCGCGCAACCGGCGGCCGATGGTGGAGATGGAGGTGTTCGACGGCACGTCGTACCTCCGCCTCACGTTCTTCAATCAGGAGTACCGGGCGAACATCGCCGAAGGCACCGAGATCTCGGTGTTCGGCAAAGTCGACCTCTATCGCGGCCGCCGCCAAATGGTGAACCCCGCGCTGGATGTGCTCGGCAACGCGGGTGAGCAGACGACCGGCGTGCTGCTCCCCGTGTACGCGCAGTCGGGCAAGGCCAACGTGAACAGTTGGGAGATCCGCAAGCTCGCGGCGGAGATGCTCAAGCGTGCGCAGACGCGTGGCTTCGCCGATCCAATCGACGCCGCGGTGGTGCAAGGCCGAGGGCTCGTGGACCGCACGACGGCATACACGAACATCCATCGGCCGTCGTCGATCGCCGAGGCCGAGACCGCGCGGGCGCGCCTCACGTTCGACGAGTTCGTCCGCATGCAAGTGGGTCTGGTGGCGCGCAAGCGAGCGCTCGAACGTGATCGCAGCGGGATCCAGCACGAGCCCCAGGGCGACCTTCGCTCGGCGTTCCACGCGTCGCTCCCGTTCCCGCTCACGGCCGACCAGGAGGGAGCGCTGGCGGAGATCGTGCGGGACATGGCCGCGCCCGCGCCGATGCACCGCCTGCTCCAGGGCGAGGTTGGGTCAGGCAAGACGGTGGTCGCGCTCAGCGCGTTGCTCATTGCAGTCCAAGGCGGCTATCAGGGCGCGTTCATGGCGCCGACCGAGGTGCTCGCGGAGCAGCACGACCTGACGCTGCGTGCACTGCTCGACGGCCTCCACGTTCCCGCAGAGGGCAGCCTGCTCGGCGAGCGACCGGTCGCGGTCGCGTTGCTCACCAACCGGACCGGCGCGTCCGATCGGCGTCGCATCGCCGCCGGCTTGTTGGTCGGGGAGATCGACATCCTCGTGGGCACGCATGCGCTGATCTACGAAGGTGTGGAGTTCAAACGTCTTGGGCTCGCCGTCGTCGACGAGCAGCACCGCTTCGGCGTCGAGCAGCGCGACCTGTTGCGCGGGAAGGGCAACGAGCCTGATGTGTTGGTGATGACAGCAACGCCGATCCCGCGAACCGCGGCGATGCTGATCTACGGCGACCTCGACCGCTCAGAGCTGCGCAGCCTGCCGGCCGGGCGCTCACCGATCACGACGGAGATCGTTGGACCGAGCCCGCTCGAGCGTGTCGCGGTCTACGAGCGGCTCCGCGCCGAGGTTGCTGCCGGTCGTCAGGCCTTTGTGGTGTGCCCGCTCGTCGAGGGTTCCGAGAAGCTCGAGGCGAAGGCCGCGACCGAGGAGCACGCTCGTCTCGAAGCCGAGGAGCTGCGCGGCTTGCGGCTCGGGCTGTTGCACGGACAGATGCCGTCGCGTGAAAAGGAAGCTGTCATGCGGCGTTTCCGAGAGGGCGACCTCGATGTGCTCGTGGCTACGACCGTGGTCGAGGTTGGTGTCGACGTGCCGAACGCGACGGTGATGATCGTCGAGGATGCCGACCGGTTCGGCCTCCTCCAGCTCCACCAGCTGCGCGGCCGCATCGGCCGGGGAGCGCACGCGTCGTGGTGCTACTTGCTCGCCGATCCCGCGACGCCCGAGGGCAAGGCGCGGCTTGAGGCGATGCGCGACTCGTCGGATGGGTTCGAGCTTGCCGAGCGCGACCTCGAGATCCGCGGCGAGGGCGCGGTGTTCGGAGAGCGCCAGTCGGGATGGAGCGACCTCAAGCTTGGTCGGTTGCCGCGCGACGAACCGGTCGTGATCGAGGCGCGCGCGGTCGCCGAGTCGATCCTGGATGACGATCCCGGTCTCGAGCGCCATCAACAGCTCCGCGAGGAAGTGGAAGACCTCCTCGGGGACACCGTCGAGTTCCTGTTCAAGAGCTGAGATGGCTCGGCGAGGTTTGCGGGTCATCGCTGGGACGGCTGGCGGTTTGCGACTCATCGCGCCGCCGAACGCTCGGCCAACGGCCGACCGGGTCCGCGAAGCCCTGTTTTCGGCGTTGGGCTCGGCGCGAGGTGCGGATGGCTTCGACGGTGCGAGCGCGCTCGATCTGTTCGCGGGCAGCGGCGCGCTCGCGCTCGAGGCGCTGTCGCGGGGCGCAGCGAGCGCGGTGCTCGTCGACCACGATCCGAGCGCCCAAGTCGCGTGCGAGCAGAACCTGGCGTCCACACGGCTTGGTGACCGGGCGCGTGTGCAGCGAGGCCGCGTGTCGGGATTCCTCGCGGCCACGCCACCGCCCGAGGCCCCGTTCGACCTTGTGTTCTGCGACCCGCCCTATGAGCTCGACGACGCCGAGATCGCTGAGGTGCTCGACGCGCTCCACGGCCCGGGATGGCTCGTAAGCGACGCAAGCGTGGTCGTCGAGCGGCCCGGTCCTACGTGGGCGGTGCCGCCAGGGTGGACGACCTCGTGGGAGCGCAGGTACGGCGATACGCTCGTGACGGTCGTGCACGCGACCGACGTTGCGCTCTGACGCACCGAGGAGGAGAACGGCCGTGGCCACCGCGCTCTGCCCGGGTTCCTTCGATCCCGTGACGAACGGTCACCTCGACATCATCGAGCGGACCGCGCGCCACTTCGATCAGGTCATCGTGGCGGTGATCCGCAACCCCCAGAAGTCGCAGGCGCTCTTCACCCTCGAAGAGCGCCAGGAACTGCTCGCCGAGGTCACCGCGCACCTCACGAACATCAAGATCGAGTTCTTCAAGGGGCTCGTCGTCGACTTCGCCAAGGAGCACGGCGCGTCAGCCATCGTGAAGGGGCTGCGCGCGATCTCCGACTTCGACTACGAGCTCCAGATGGCGCAGATGAACCAGCGCTTGTCGGGGATCGACACGTTCTTCATCTCCACCAGCCCTCAACACTCGTTCCTGTCGTCGAGCCTGGTGCGCGAGGTGGCGAAGTTCGGCGGCGACGTCTCGAGCATGGTCCCCCCGGTCGTGGCCAAGCGGCTCGAAGAGCGCTTCGGGGAGCCCGTCAAGAACAAGCCATGAGCCGAGGACGCGCGCCGCAGGTACCCTGCGGCGCCCGAGGCGGGGCCCAAGCGGCCCGCCGCGAAGCGCCAGGAGCGGAGAGGTGACGGAGCACGGGCTGCCTCAGCCGGCGATCGCCGGCACGCGTGGCCTCGAAGACCTGCTCTACGACCTTCGCGAGCTCATCGAGACCGCTCGCATGATGCCGATGTCCGCGTCGGTGTTGGTCAACCGCGATGAGGCGCTCACACTGCTCGAGGACATCGTGGCGTACCTGCCCGGCGAGCTGCGTGAAGCGCGCTTCCTGCTCAAGGAGCGCGACGAGTTCCTCGCTGAAGCGCGGCGTGAGGCCGCTGCGCTCATTGAGACGGCGCGGGTGCAGGCCGCGCGGATGGTGGAGCGCACCGAGATCTCGCGGGAGGCTCGCAAGAGCGCCGATGAGGTGATCGCCAACGCCGAAGCCGACGCCCGCCGGCTGCACCACGAGGCCGAGGACTACATCGACGCCCGGCTCGCGGCGTTCGAGGACGGGCTCGAGCGCACTCTCGCGACGATTCGCAAAGGTCGTGAGCGCCTGCAAGTGCCGCCGCCGGCCGTCGGTGGCGACCCCGACGGCGAGTTCCCGCAAGACGTCTTCGACCAGGACGACGGCTAGCGCAACAGCTTCACCCGCCCGCGCGCCCAGGGCTGCTCTGGGAAACCCAAAATCCTGGAAAAAACTGGAAAATGGGCGCCGCTGCTAGGATCAGTTGCCCACCTCGGGCGGTATCGGCGGAGTTGGCCGGGTGTACGAGCCCGGCGAAGCCTCAACCTCCCCCGTCCGAGCCCCACATGCACGGCCGCGGGCCGGCCGTCAGGCCAATGTCCGGATTCCGCATCGATGTCGCTGACCTCCTGGCCCACCCGGGCACTCGCCGCGCGCTCACGATCGAGGGCGTGCTCGACGATCTCGCCGGCTCTGCCGCACGAGTCGTCGCGCCCGTGCAACTCGACCTCACGTTCGATCGGATCTCCGAGGGCATCGTTGCCCGGGGCGCCGTGACCACCACCTGGGCGGCGGAGTGCAGCGTGTGCCTCGGCGACGTCGAGCGCAGGCTCGAGATCCATGTGGACGAGCTGTTCGAAGATCACCCCATCGATGGCGAGACGTACCCGATTCATGGCCACGAGATCGATCTCGAGCAGCTCGCCCGCGACGCAGTGATGCTCGAGCTCCCGCTCGCGCCGCACTGCGAGCCTCCGTGCGCACCCGAGCACGCGAGTTCCGGCGACCTCGGTGAACCGATCGATCCCCGCTGGGCCGTGCTCTCCGAGCTCGAGCTCTGACCGACGCTTTCGCATCCCGCCAAGAACCCGCTACCCACCCAACCACCCGAAAACCACGAGGAGCACACCCACGATGGCCGTCCCCAAGCGCAGGACCCCGAGATCCAGAACGCACTCTCGGCGATCCGCCAACCGCAAGCTCGAGGCGCCCGCGCGTTCGGTGTGCCCGAACTGCCAGGTCGTGAAGATGCCGCACGTCGTCTGCCCGAACTGCGGCTGGTACAAGGGCCGACAGGCCATCGACGTCACGTGACCCAAGCGGACCACGGGGCGCTGTGACCGACTGCACCGTCGCGGTCGACGCGATGGGGGGCGATCGCGCCCCAGGCGAGATCGTGGCGGGCGCGCTGCGCGGGGTCGAGGAGCTGGGCATTCGGGTGCTGCTCGTCGGCCGCGAGGAAGAGGTCGTGCCGCTGCTGCCGAGCCCCACCCCGCCCGGCGTGTCGGTGCTCGACGCGCGCGATGTGATCGCAATGGACGACGAGCCGGCCGGCGCGGTGCGCAAGAAGAAGGACTCCTCGCTCGTCCGGTGTGCGCAGGCCGTTCGCGACGGGCTCGCCGACGCGATGGTCAGTGCTGGCAACACCGGCGCCGCGATGGCGTCAGCGTTGCTGCGCATGGGTCGCGTGAAGGGCGTCTCGCGCCCCGCCATCGCAGTCCTGCTCCCGGTGCCGGGACACGGTCACCAGATGCTCCTCGACGCCGGCGCGACGACCGACGTCTCGCCGGAGTGGTTGGTGCAGTTCGCCCTGATGGGCCGTGAGTACGCCCGGATGCGGCTCGGCGTCGACGAGCCGAGCATCGGTCTCCTCTCGATCGGCGAAGAGCCCGGCAAGGGCGACGAGCTGCGCAAGCAGGCGTACCCGCTGCTCTCAGCGGTGCCGGGGTTCGTCGGCAACGTGGAGGGCCGCGACTTCATGCATGCCGACTCGGTCGACGTCGTGGTCACCGACGGGTTCACGGGCAACGTGGCGCTCAAGAGCCTCGAGGGCGCGTCGCGTGCTCTCGCGAGCCTCGTGTTCCGCGTGTTCGAGTCGTCCCCCGAGGCGAAGGCGGCCGGCGACGTCCTCATGCCGGCGTTGCTTGCCGCAGCCGAGGCGTACGACCCCGATCTCACGGGCGGCGCCGTGCTGCTCGGCGTCGACGGCGTGTGCGTGGTCTCGCACGGCGCGTCGTCCGCTACCGCGATCGTCAAGGCCCTCGGCGTCGCAGTCGACTGCGTTGCGGCCGACGTTCCTGAGCGGGTGCGGGAGGCGATCGCGCGTGCCGGCTGAGACCCATGTCGAGCGTGGCCCGCTCGGTCCCGACGAGGTGTTGGCGCTCATCCGCGAGCGTCTCGCCGAGATCTTGGAGATCGACGAGGCCCGCATCACCCGCGACTCGCGCTTCGCCCAGGATCTCGAAGCTGATTCGCTCGCGCTCATCGAGCTCGTCGAAGCGCTGGAAGAAGAGCTCGGGGAGCGAACCGTCGGCTTCAGCGTCGACGACGAAGACCTTGCCGATCTGGTCACCGTTGGGGACGCGGTGGATTACACCGTGGCGCGTTTGAAAGTCGCGAGCGCGGGCCAATGAGCCGCGCCGACGAGGTCACTCGTTTCGAAGCTGCTCTCGGGCACGAGTTTGCCGAGCGCGCCCACCTCGACGCCGCGCTCGTACACCGGTCTTTCTGTGCCGAACACCCCGAAGCGTGCTCCAACGAGCGGCTCGAGTTCCTCGGCGACGCGGTGCTCGGCCTGAGCGTGACCGACCACATCTTCGAGGCGTATCCGGACCTGCCCGAGGGGGAGCTCGCGAAGCTGCGCGCGTCGGTAGTGAACGCCGAGGTGCTCGCGGCGGTGGCCGATGAGCTCGATCTCGGAAGTGCGCTCTTCCTGGGCAAGGGCGAGGACGCATCGGGCGGGCGGGAGAAGCCGTCGATCCTCGCCGACGCGATGGAGGCGGTGATCGCGGCCGTGTACCTCGACGGCGGTTGGGAAGCCGCGGACGACCTCGTGTTGCGGCTCCTCGGAGATCGCATCCGTGAAGGTGAGACTGCGCCCGGCGGCGGCGACTACAAGACGCGGCTCCAAGAGCTCGCCGCGCGCTATTTCGATCAGCTGCCGCGTTATCAGCTGCGCGCCGACGGTCCCGATCATTCGAAGCGCTTCTACGCGACGGTCACGTTGCGGGGAGAGGCGTACGGCGACGGCGAAGGCCGTTCCAAGAAACAAGCCGAGCAAGCCGCTGCGCGCGCCGCGTGGCAACGGCTGCAGGTCGAGCGTGCCGCGGACACGCCAGCGATGGCGACGAGTACCGCGGGGGAAGGCAAGGATGCCTGAGCTGCCGGAAGTCGAGGTCGTCCGACGCGACCTCGAGCGAGAGATCATCGGGAAGCGGGTGAAGGGCGTCGAGGTTGACGGCATGCGCACCGTGCGCCGTCACCACAACCGCAAGCAGTTCATCAGCCGACTCGAGGGCAAGAAGTTCATCGGCGTCGAGCGGCGTGGCAAGTACATCCTGTGTCGCCTTGAAGGTGGAGACGTGCTGGTGATCCACCTTGGCATGTCGGGGCAGCTCCTCCGGGCCAAGACGTCGCGCGACGCGAAGGCCAAGCACACCCACGTGATCATCACGTTCACCCAGGGCGGCCAGCTGCGTTTCATCGACCCGCGCACGTTCGGCGAGATGTTCGTAACCGAGGCCGACGCGCTGGCGCGGGTGAGCGAGCTGTCGCACCTTGGCATCGACCCGCTCGAGAATGCGATGTCGTGGGAGACGTTCGGCAGTCTCATCACGCACAAGCACGCCAAGCTCAAGCCACTGCTGATGGACCAGAAGTTCCTTGCCGGGATCGGCAACATCTACAGCGACGAGATCCTCTGGGGCGCGGGGCTGCGCTGGGACCGCATGAGCGACACTCTCTCCGCGCAAGAGGTGCGCCGCTTGTACCGCGCCATGGTCGAGACGCTCCAGGACGCCGTGAAGTACCGCGGGTCCTCACTCGCCGACCAGCAGTACGTGGACCTGCACGGGAAGCCGGGCGACTACCAGCACCATCACAAGGTGTACGCGCACGACGGCGACGCCTGTCGCCGGTGCCGCCACCCGATCGTGCGCGAGCGCTACGGCGGTCGATCCACCTATTACTGCGACGCGTGCCAGGTTTAGAGCGGCGAGTGCGACAGAGGGTGTGGATCACGGGGCGCGTGCAGAACGTGTGGTTCCGTGATGCGTGCATGCGCGAGGCCAGAACGCACGGCGTGGACGGCTGGGTCGCCAATCTCCACGATGGTCGAGTCGAGGCCGTGTTTGAGGGATCCGCAGTCGCAGTGGAGGCGCTCGTCGCCTGGTGCCACGAGGGGCCACCCCGGGCGAAGGTCGCGCAGGTGGAGGTCCAGACCGAGCTCGTAGCGGGGGAGCAGGGCTTCGCGGTGCGCTGAGCAGAAGGAACGCGGCGCCGCGGCCGGGTGCTCGGTCCCGCCGGGGGGCGTCGCTACGATCCCGCGAGGATGTTCCTCAAGTCGCTGACGCTCAAAGGCTTCAAGTCGTTCGCGGAGAAGACGACCCTCGACTTCGAGCCGGGCGTGACCGTAGTGGTGGGCCCGAACGGCTCGGGGAAGTCGAACCTCGTCGACGCCGTCGCGTGGGTGCTCGGCGCGCAGGGGCCGCGCACACTTCGAAGCGCCAAGATGGATGACGTCATCTTCGCGGGCACACCGCAGCGCCAAGCGCTCGGTCGGTGTGAGGTCACGCTCACGATCGACAACACGACGGGTCTGCTGCCGATCGACTTCTCCGAGGTCTCACTCACGCGCACGCTGTTCCGTACGGGTGAGTCGGAGTACTTGTTGAACGATGTGCCGTGTCGCCTGCTCGACATCCAGGAGCTGCTCTCCGATACGGGCATCGGTCGCCAGCAGCATGTGATCGTGGGTCAGGGTCAGCTCGACACCGTGCTCAACGCGTCGGCGATCGAGCGCCGCGGCGTGATCGAGGAGGCCGCGGGCATCCTCAAGTTCCGCAAGCGCAAGGAACGCGCGGAGCGCAGGCTCGTCTCGACCGAGGGAAACCTCCTTCGCCTCAACGACTTGCTGCGTGAGGTGCGCCGCCAGCTCTCGCCGCTCCAACGTCAAGCCGAGGCCGCGCAGAAGCACGGCGGGGTCGTATCCGAGTTGCGCGCCATCAAGCTGCACCTCGCCGGGCACCAGATCGCCGGGTTCCAGACGCGGCTTGAGCGTTTGCGGGACGAGCGGTCCGATCTCGACACACGCGACAACGAGCTGCGCACGCGGCTTCGTGAGCTCGACGAAGCGGTGATCGATGCCGAGCACTCGCTCACTGCCCTCGGCGACGAGGGTGTGGCCGACTGGTTCGTGCGAGTCGAGTCGTTACGGGAGCGCGCTCGCGGGATTGCGGCGCTCGTGGGTGAGAAGCGCCGCGGCTTGGAGCGCGAGCTCGCGGCAGCCGCCGACGTGGGTGTGGTCGAGACGCTCGTGGCCGACCAGGTCGGTTTGCGCAACGAGCTGAGCGCTCTCGACACCGAGGTGGACGCGCTCACGTTGCCAGGTACTGATGCGCAGCTCGCGGCCGACACCGCGGAAGCCACGCTCGGCGCGGCAGAGGAGCGTTGGCGCGTCGCGGAAGGTGATGCGGCTCGGGCGCGAGCACGCGCCGACGCGATGCAGCAACAGCTGAGCGCCGCTCGGGCCGACTCCGCGACTGCCGAGCTCGACTCCGTGGACGGCGTCGTGGGTCCACTGGTCGATCATCTCGAGATCGAAGCCGGCGCCGAGGCCGCGGTCGCCGCTGCGCTCGGGGAGGCGATGCGCGCCGTGGTGGTGCGTGCCGGCGATGCGGCTCGTGAAGCAGTCGAGCGCCTGCACGCCGGCGACGCGCG
>JANOHN010000315.1:0-10471 GCA_031406505.1 Acidimicrobiia bacterium
CGATGCTCGAAGCTCGCCACTACAACCGTCAGTACGAGCGTGTGATGTTCGACACGCAACGGTTCGCGCAGACGGGCCACTACGAAGGTTCGATCACCGTCGGCGACGAGACGATCGAGGTGACCGGCGCGCGCTGGCAAGGCACGCGCGACCGCTCCTGGGGAGTGCGCCCGGTCGGTGAGCCCGAACCGCCGGGGGTCACGGCCACCGGCGCCGCGGGACCCGCGATGAGCATGTGGAACTACGACCCGATGATGTTCGACGACTACTCCATCATCTACATCTGCTCCGAGAAGCCCGACGGGTCACGCGACCTCGAGAACGCAACGCGCGTCTGGAAGGACCCCAACAAGGCGAACGAGCACCTCGGCCGGCCTGAGCACGAGCACGAGTTCATCTCAGGCACTCGGCGCGTCAAGCGCTCAAAGCTCTCGTTCCCGCACGCGCCGGGCGGCGCCATCGAGATCGAGGTCACACCACTCATCAACTCGCACATCGGCCTGGCTACTGGGTACGCACCGGAGCCTGATTGGAAGCACGGTATGTACCAAGGCGAGCTCGCGGTGCAGGGCGTCGACCTCGATACCGAGAAGGACGCCGAGCGCTTCTGGGGAATCGTCGATGCAGCCGCGAAGTTCGAGACCAACACCGGCGATGTCGGGTACGGACTGCACGAGTACATGTTCCTCGGCCCGTTCCCGAAGTACGGCCTCACGGGCATGCTCGACGGCGCGCCCTAGCCGTCGGCGCGACCTGCCAGCAGGTCGGCGATGCGGTTGGGGGTCAGCGGTTGGCGCGTGGTCTTGATGCCTCGGAGCGAAAGTGCGTCGGCAACGGCGTTGAACACCGCGGGCGGTGAGCCAATCGCGCCGCCTTCGCCCATCCCCTTGTGCCCACCCGGTGTTGGTGAGCGCGTCTCGATGTGCCCGTACTCGATCTCGGGGACTTCGGCCGCGGTCGGGATGAGGTAGTCCATGAACGTGGTGGTCAGCGGATTGCCGTCGTCGTCGTACACCATGTGCTCGTACAGCACGCCGCCGATGCCTTGCACGACCCCTCCGGCCACTTGGCCTTCGACAATCATCGGGTTGATCATCACGCCGCAGTCTTCACTCACGACATAGCGCAACACCTCGACGCGTCCGGTGTTCGCGTCGACCTCGACCGTGCACACGTGGCATGCGTTCGACCACGTGACCGGCGGTGCCTTGTACGACACGGTTGCTTCCAGACTCGGTTTCATCTCGGGCGGGAGCTCGCCGGGTGCGTTGAACGCGACGCGAGCGACCTCGGCGAGCGTGACCCCTTTCGCTGGGGTGCCGCGCACCGAAATGTTGCCGGCTTCCATCTCGAGATCTTCCGGCGCCGCCTCGAGCAGGTGCGCGGCGATCTGGAGCGCCTTGTCGCGCACTTCGAGCGCCGCCTCTCGCGCCGCGCCCCCCGCGATCACCGCGGTGCGGCTGCCACCGGTACCCGCGCCGAAGGGAGACGTCGCGGTATCGCCTTGGATCACGACCACATCGGCGATCTCCACGCCGAGGTACTCCGCCACAACTTGGGTCATGGTGGTCTCGACCCCCTGACCGTGCGAACCGGTACCGAGCATCACCGTCACCTTGCCACTCGGCTGCACCCGCACCGTCGCCGTCTCGACACCGAGGTTGCCACTGCCCATGGCCGTGGGCTCCGCGTACAGGCCGATGCCGATCCCCAACAGCCGCTCGTCCTCGTCGAACGCGCGGCGCTGCTCGGCTCGGAATGCGTCGTACCCGATGATCTCGATCGCTTGCTCGAGCGTCTCCGACAGCGTCACGTGATCGATCGGCATGCCGCTCGGCATCGTGTACGGGAGATCCTCCTGGTGCAGCACATTGCGACGACGGATCTCCAGTGGATCGATCCCGAGCTCGCGCGCGACGAGGTCCACCATCTCCTCGCGCGCGACCGACTCCAGCATCCATGGACCCCGGTACGCGCCGCGGCCGCAGGTGTTCGTCCAGATCTGGCGGGTTCGGAACCCGAGCTGGGGCACCTTGTACGGACCGGTGAACAGCATCGCGGCGAACGGACCGATGCCGCCGTGGCCACCGACGGGAAGCGCACCGCAGTCCTCGAGGTGGTCGAGATGCGCACCGAGGATGTGACCCTCGGCGTCGAGAGCCATGCGCACGGTGATGCGGTCGGCCCGAGCGTGGTTCGACGCGATGAGGTTCTCGCGGCGGTCCTCGATCCACTTCACGCACCGACCGATCTTGCGCGCGGCGGCGATCACGGCAAGCTCGTCGCGCTGCACGAAGTACTTCTGCCCGAAGCCACCACCCACATCTGCCCCCCGTACGCGGATGAGGTGCTCGGGAACATCGAGGAAGCGCGAGCAGACCTGGCGCACCTCGTGCGGGTTCTGCGTCGAGATCTCCACATCGAGCTCACCGGTCGCGGGCGTGTACGTGGCGACGACGCCCCGGGTCTCCATTGGCACGTTGGTGTGCCGGTGCTGGTGGAGCGTCTCGGTGATGACGTACGCCGCGGACGCGAACGTCGCTTCGAGGTCGGGAGACGCCGGACCACCCATGTCCATCGCCACGTTGGAGCTGAGCTCGGAGTGCACGAGCTCAGAGGACTCGGCCGCCGTCTCGTAGTCGACGACCGGCTGGAGCATCTCGTACTCGACCTCGACGAGTTCGCATGCGTCCTCGGCGACATAGCGGCTCTCCGCGACCACGATCGCTACCGGGTCGCCGACGAAGCGGACGTCGGCGCCCGCCAAGGGCGTGAGGGGAGCGCACGGGGTCGGCGGCGTGCTGGTCGCCGCCCACATCGTGGGTTGCATCGAGCCGACACCTGGGTTGAGGTCCGCGCCGATGAGCACCGCGTGCACACCGGGAAGCGCGCGCGCCTCGTCGACGTCGATCCGCACTATGCGAGCCCGGGGCAAATCGCTGCGCACGAACGCCGCGTGCAGCATGCCGGGTCGGTTGACATCGTCGACGTAGCGGCCCTGCCCAGTGAGCAGGCGCGGGTCTTCGACCCGCTTCACCTTCTGGCCGACGAACCGTCCCGCGGTGGTGCTCGACATCGATCCCCCTTCGACGAGCGGTCCCCTCCGACATCAGACCCGCTCGCGGGCGAAACTACCTCGCATGGCGACTGGACTCCCCGTGACGGCAGCCGACGTGCACGCGGCCGCGGAGCGGATCGCCGGTGGGATCACGATGACTCCCTGCTCTGCGTCGCAGACCCTGTCGTCGATCACCGGCGTCGATGTGCGCGTGAAGTTCGAGAACCTCCAGTTCACTGCGTCGTACAAGGAGCGGGGCGCGCTCAACCGACTGCTCCAGCTCGACGACGACGAGCGCAGACGTGGCGTGATCGCTTCCTCGGCTGGCAACCACGGGCAAGCGATTGCGCATCACGCGGCTCGTCTCGGCATCCCGGCCACGGTCGTGATGCCCGCCACCACCGCGTTCGTGAAGGTGGAGCGCACGACGACCCTCGGGGCCACCGTCGTGCAGCACGGCGCGAACGTGTCGGAGTCGGCCGCGCACGCCCGCGAGATGGCCGAGCGCGACGGTCTCGTGTTCGTGCACCCGTTCGACGAGCCCGCGGTCATCGCGGGTCAGGGGACGGTGGCGCTCGAGATGCTCACCGAGCATCCCGACCTCGAGGCCATCGTCGTCCCGGTCGGCGGCGGTGGCTTGCTGTCGGGTACTTCGCTCGTAGCGCGCGAGCTGGCTCCCGAGGTCGAGCTGATCGGGGTGCAGTCGGAGATGTGCCCGTCGATGGTCGCGACCTTGAGCGGTGCCGGCGGCCCACATACCTGCGAGACGATCGCCGACGGCATCCAGGTGCCCGACGTCGGCAAGATCACCCGCGAGATCGTCGGCGCGTTGGCGGACGACGTGATCACCGTCAGTGAGGCACACATCGAGGAAGCGATCAGCTTGTACCTCGAGATCGAGAAAACGGTTGCCGAAGGCGCGGGCGCGGCGTCGCTCGCGGCATTGCTCGAGCACGGCGAGCGCTTCCGAGGGCGCCGGGTCGGGATCGTGTTGAGCGGCGGCAACATCGACCCGGGTGTGCTCGCGACGGTGATCACGCGCTCACTCGCACGAACGGGTCGGCTGACGCACTTCTCGGTGGACCTGCACGACACGCCCGGCGCGCTCGCGCGTCTCGCCACCGTCATCGGGGAGCACGGGGCGAACATCGTGGAGATCGAACATCGCCGCGATCTCCCGTCGCTCCAGCTGCGTCGCGCTCGGCTCGAAGTCACGATCGAGACCCGCAATCGTGAGCACGTCAACGAGATCGTCGCGGCGCTCGAAGCCGAGGGGTGGCCAGTGCAGATCGAGGCGGTGGCCGGAGTGCCCCCGGCTGCTCCATGACGCTCGCCGGCTAGAGCTGGGTGCGGCCGCGCTCGACGATGGCGTCGCGGCGCTTGGCCACCTCCGCCGTGTCGATGCCGTCGGCGAGCCACGCCCGGTTGACCTGCTTCTCGATGTTCCAGGAGTCGTCGTAGAGGTTGGCGGCAATGTCGTCGTAGGTCCGCAACATGCGGCGCACGCCCGTCTGGTCGTTGCTCACCACCGCACTCGCGAGCTCGCGGACGAACGGAAGCAGCTGGTCGTGCGGGACCACGTGATTCACGAGGCCCCACGTGAGCGCCGTCTGCGCGTCGAGGAAGTTCCCGGTCGTGCTCAGCTCGCGTGCTCGGCGCACGCCGACGGTCTCGACGAGCAACACCGTAAGACCCCACCCCGGCATGATCCCGACGCGCGCATGCGTGTCGGCAAAGCGGGCATGCTCCGACGCCACGAGGAAGTCGCAGTTGAGCGCGAGCTCGAATCCACCGGTAATTGCCGGTCCGTTGATCGCCCCGATGAGCAGCTTGGTACGTGGGGGGAACGGGCCCCGGAACGGATACATCCCGAACTCGTCGCGCCGATAGGGATCCGCCGGATCTTCCTTCGTCGCGCTGAACATCGAAGCGGATGCGGATCCGATCTCCTTGAGGTCGGCGCCCGCGCAGAACGCGGGATCGGAGCCCGTGAGGATCATCACGTCCACGTCGTCGCGGGCTTCGAGATCGCCGACGGCCCGCGCCAACCCCATACCCATCGCGCCGTTGATCGCGTTTCGCCGGTCAGGTCGATTCATCGTGATCGTGGCGACGCGGTCTGTCACTTCGACGAGGACCACATCGTCGCTCATCGGGTCAGCATCTCCGGGGCGCGCGCTTCAACCATCCGCTTCATACCTTCACGCCAAGGAACCTCGGCCTTGCTGATGAGCTCGTGCATGCGCGTGAGGTCGCACGTGACGCTGCCAATCGTGCCGGCGGTCTCCTCGAACTTCGGCTCGAGACCGGTCAGTTCGCCGAGGTACGCGCACCACTCCTCGATGGTCGCCGGCTCTCCCGCCCAGTTCACAATCGTTGCGGGAACGGCCGCTGCCTTCAGCAGCTCGGGCACCTGACGAATGAGGTCGTCTTCGTGGATGGGGTTGTAGCGGTTCGGCTTCTCGGGGTGCAGCGTGATCGGTGCGCCCGACTTCATGAACAACAGGTGGTACCAAGGCCAGCCACCGTTGTCGCCGTACGGCACGTTCAGTCGAGCGATCGTCGTCGGTACACCGTGCTCGCGCGCGGCGGTGCGCGCCACCGCTTCAGCCGCGATCTTGGCGAGGCTGTACGTCGGCATCATCACGCGGTGGTTGTCGCCCAGCGGGTCGGTCTCCTTCAGCGGGTGCTCCGGCCCCTGGTGCTGGTACACGCCGGTCGTGGAGCAGTGCAGGAACGCCTTCGCCGCGCGGCAGTGCGCCATCAGCAGCCCGACCGATTCGGCGTTGGCCGCGATGTCGCGATCCCAGTCGTCGTTGCCGCCCTTGGCGACTGCGAGGTTCAACACGTAGTCGAAGTCGACGGGAAGATCCGTGAAGTCGGTCGTCGCCAGGTCGGCCGTGACGCAGGTGACGCCCGCGAGGTCGAGGCGTTCGCGTGCCACGGCATCGGAGAACCGCGCCACACCCCAAACGTCATTCGATTGCGCGAGTGCGAGCGTGATCGGCAGCGCGACCTGACCGGTCGGACCGGTCACCAGGATCTTCTTGCCGTGCAGCCCTTTCGCCATCACGCACCTCCGACGGGACGCCATGTCGGCACGGATGCACCGTCGGCCACATCGCGCCACACGAGCTCCACATCCATCCCGATGCGCATGTCGGACAAGCGGACGTCGGTCATCGCGCCAATGAGTCGGCACGCGTTCGTGTTCGGCAGCTCGACCACCGCGGGGACATACGGAACCGTGTCGGCAACGTCGGGGAGCAAGGGATGCCACACGATCGTGTAGCTGTAGACCGCGCCACGACCATCATGCTCGACCCAGTCGACGTCCTGGGCACGGCACTTCCAGCAGAACGCGCTGGGCGGGAGGCGGAACGTGCCGCACGCGGTGCACCGGGGCACTACCAGCCGGTGCTCCGCCGCCGCATCCCAGAACGGCTGCGTCCACACATCGGGCGTGAGACTGATGATGCGCTCGTCGGGGAGCTTCGCCATCTGCTCCGACGCGCTCATCCCGCATCCCCGCTCTCGGCGCTGCGGCCGCTCACTCTGTCCCCTTGGTGAGCAGGAGGCCGCTGACGGGGATCGACGCGGGGCCGCCGGTCGCGAGCGCAACCTCGCAACCCTCGACCTGGTTCACCGCGGTACCGCGGATCTGTTCCACAGCCTCGCGCACGTGCGTCATGCCGATGATGTACGCCTCGGAGAGGTTGCCGCCGTGCGTGTTCACCGGGAGCGAGCCATTCGGCCAGCGGATCGCGCCCGACTCCACGAACGGACCCGACTCACCGATCCCGCAGAACCCGTAGTCCTCGAGCTGCATGAGGACCATCGGTGAGAAGTGGTCGTAGAGGAGCGCGACGTCGACGTCGGACGGGCCGAGCCCGGCCATCTCATACATCCGCTTCGCCACGGGTCGATGGCCCGACGACGCGAACTCGTCGTCGTCCATCCCCATCCACACGATCGCCTGTCCCCATCGACCCCGACCCCCGTGCGCCGACGCGCGCACGTACGCCGGCGGGTGACGAAGGTCCTTTGCACGCTCAGCCGTCGTGGTGACCACCGCGACGGCGCCGTCGCACTCGAGGCAGAAGTCGTAGAGACACAACGGCTCGGCGATCAGTCGCGCGTTGAAATAGTCGTCGAGGGTGAGCGGCGTCTGCATGATCGACGTGTCGCGCTTGATTGCGTTC
Source organism: Acidimicrobiia bacterium (assembly GCA_031406505.1). Lineage (GTDB taxonomy): Bacteria > Actinomycetota > Acidimicrobiia > IMCC26256 > PALSA-555 > SHVJ01. The sequence goes on from JANOHN010000315.1 coordinate 7,261, forward strand.
TCACGGGTCGAGATCGCGACCTCGGCCAGATGCTCGCGCTTCGTGCCATAGAGGTGCGCGTGCCGAGTGGTCAGCACGGCGAACATCTGACCTGGGCCCATGAGACCGGCAGGCTGGATGAAGTTGCCCTCGGGCGAGGGCGGCGCCGAGTACTGCGCACCGGGTTTGCCGCGCGGCGCATACGACACGCCGAAGCGGCTCGCGGCTTGCTGAAGCGTCATCAGGCTCACCACGCACTCGGCCATGCCTGACGCGATCGCCGCAGCCGCGAGCCCGACCGATCCGGCCGCGCCACCGCCCCCACCCGTCAGCGTGGCGGTGAAGCGCACTTCGGGGATGCCGAGCACTTGCGCGAAGAGCGACGTGTCGCCACCCAACCCCATCGAGTAGAGCGCGAGTCCGTCGACGTCGTCGATCGTGAGACCGGCGTCGTGGACCGCAGCGAGCACCGCCTTACCCGCGAGCTCGAACGGCGTCTGCGGAAGCGAGCGCCCACGCTTGTAATACGGCGTCGAACCAACGCCGACAACCGCCGCCTTGTCCCTGAGCGTCATAGCCGGGGCATCATTGCATGGTGGACGAGGCACCGGTTTGGGCGAAGCGCGACGCCGCGGTGGTGTGGCACGGGTTCACGCAGATGTCGTGCTTCACCGAAAGCACGCCCATCGTCGTCGACCGTGCCGAAGGTCACGAGCTCATAGACGTGGACGGGAAGCACTACCTCGACGCCATCTCGTCGTTGTGGGTCAACACGCTCGGTCACCGAGTGCCGGAGCTCGACGACGCGTTGCGCGAGCAGCTCGACCGCGGTGCGCACTCCACGATGCTCGGCAACAGCAATCAGGTCGTGGTGGACCTGGCCGAAGCCCTTGCCTCGCGCGTGCCCGTGCACAACCCGCACTTCCTGTTCGCGGGTGACGGCGCGTCTGCCGTCGAGCAGGCGCTCAAGATCGCGTTCCAGTACTGGGCGAACATCGGCGTCGCGGGGCGCACGACGTTCCTGGCCTTTGGTGGCGCCTATCACGGCGACACGATCGGTGCGCTCTCAGTGGGCGACGGTGGCTTCGGCACCGACCTGTTCGGGCCGTTGCGCTTCCCAGTGCTTCGTGCACCGCACTTCGCCGATCCCGAGTGCTTCTCGATCGCCGCGCGCATGGTCGCCGATTTCGCCGACGAGCTCGCTGCGGTGATCGTGGAGCCACTCGTGCAGGGCGCCGCGGGAATGCAGCTCGCGCCACCAGAGTCGTTTCGCGTGCTTGGCGACGCATGCCGCGAGCACGATGTGCTGCTCATCTGCGACGAGGTCGCGACCGGCTTCGGTCGTACCGGCACCTTGTTCGCGTCGGAGCAGTGCGAACTGACACCGGACCTCATGGCGATCGGAAAGGGGTTGACCGCGGGGTATCTCCCACAGTCGGCCACGGTCGCGAGCGGTCGGGTGTTCGATGCATTCCTCGGTCCCGACCTGTCGGAGAAGACCCTGTACCACGGCCACTCCTACAGCGGGAACGCGCTCGCGTGCGCGGTCGCGCTCCGCCACCTCGAGCTCATCGACTCGCGCGACGTGCTCGCCAACGTGCGCGCCCGTTCCGACGAGCTCCGTGCCCTGCTCGACGCGCGGATCGCGACGCTCGACGCAGTGCGCGAGGTCCGACTCCAGGGCCTCATGGGAGGTGTGGAGCTGGCGCCGCCGAATGGCGATCTGCGCTGGGGGAGGCGCGTCTGCGCGGCCGCGGTTCGGCGCGGTGTATTGCTCAGGCCGCTGGGAGACGTTGTCGTGCTCATGCCACCGCTCACCATCACGACGCCCGAGCTCGAACGCATCGTCGACGCGCTCGAGGCATCGATCGAGGAGGTGTGCGCATGACTTGGCGCGAGTGGGCCGACGAGGAGTCGGCGTGCATCCACGACGCCGGTCAGTGGCGCGCGCCGCGCGATCTCGACGCCGCCGGCCCTGAAGGCAAGCTCGCGCCTGACGATCGACCGGTCGTGACGTTCGCGTCGAACGACTACCTCGGGCTCACCCAGCACCCCGCGGTGATCGCCGCAGCGCACGCTGCGCTCGATCGATGGGGCGCGGGATCAGGATCAGCCCGCCTGATCGTCGGCTCGCGCCCCGTGCACTCCGAGCTCGAGCACGCGCTGGCCGACTGGAAGCGCGCGGAGCGCGCAGTGCTCTTCCCCACCGGCTTCGCCACCAACCTGGGCGTTCTCACCACGTTCGCCGGTCCCGGAACGGCCGTGGTCTCCGACGAGCTCAACCACGCATCAATCATCGACGGCTGCCGGCTCGCGCGCGCCGACGTTTCCATCGCTCGCCACGCCGACCCCGAGCACGTGGACGCGTTGCTCCGCGCGTCGGCGGCCGACCGGAAGATCGTCGTCACCGACACCGTGTTCTCGATGGACGGCGACCTCGCGCCGGTCGACGAGCTCGCCGAGCTCTGCGCACACCACGGAGCCCTCCTCGTGCTCGACGAGGCGCACGCCGTGCTCGGCCCGGATCCTGCGCTCGATGGCGTCGAAGCCATCCGGATCGGAACGTTGTCTAAGACCCTCGGCTCGCTCGGTGGGTTTGCGGCCGGCCCCAAGCACCTGTGCGATCTCATCGTGAACCGCGCTCGCTCCTACATCTTCACGACCGCATCAACACCAGCCGACGCGGCCGCCGCATTGGCCGCGCTCGCGGTCGTGTGCTCAACCGAGGGCGACGAGCTGCGAGCACGGCTGGCAGCCCACGTGGCGCGCCTACGACCGGGACATCCCTCGCCGATCGCGCCGTTCGTCGTCGGTGACGAACGCGCGACGCTCGACGCCGCCGCGGCATTGCTCGACGTCGGGATGCTCGTGCCGGCGATTCGTCCACCCACGGTGCCACCCGGCACGTCGCGCTTGCGCGTCGCGCTATCGGCCGCGCACAGCGAAACGCAGGTCGACGCCCTCAAGAACGCCTTGGCGCGCTTGACATGAGCGGCAGGCCGCGGGGCCTCGTCGTCGTCACCGGGACGGGCACCGGCGTGGGCAAGACGTGGTTCTCGGCGGTCACGCTCGGTCTGCTTCGCGCCCGCGGCGTGCACGTTGCGGCCCGCAAGCCGGTGCAGTCGTTCGAGCCGGATGACCACCCGCTCGACTCAGAGGTGCTCGCCGCGGCCACGGGTGAAGCGGCCGGCGACGTGTGCGCCGCGAACCGGGGGTACGAACGCGCGCTCGC
>JANOHN010000318.1:0-2535 GCA_031406505.1 Acidimicrobiia bacterium
ACTTGACGGAACATCGCGTTGGCGCCGAAGAACACGATGTTGATCCCTGCATCGCGCGCGTCCTCGAATCCTTGGCGCATCTGCATTGTCCAATACTCGTCATGAGCAGTGGTCAGGATCGCCTTGTGTCGCTGGAGCCGCTCGGGCTCGTCGTGCACGTCGATGCTCGTGACGTAGGTGACATCGAGCCCGGCTTCCTCCATTCGCATGATGAGCGGGAGGTCGGCACCGATGAAGTCGGCCGCGCCGAGACCCCAGTCGTGGGGTCGATCGAACGACACCGCGCGGGCGCGGCTCTGGTACGACCGCCCGGAACCCGGACCACTGCGCCCGTAGTAGAGGGATGCCCCACCCCACTCGTTGTACGCCTGCCAGTTGGCGACCGGGTTGATCACGACGAAGCGCGCTTCGCTCTCGTCGTCTCGAATGGTCAATGGGACGAGCCGACTCGCGCCGTCCGCGGCGATGAGGCGGAACAGGTAGCACCCAGGGACGAAGCGGCGCTCCCGAAGTGTGAGCTCGAACGAGGTGTCCCAGTTGGCCTCGACGGTGTTCGTCGCTTCGTCGACCACTGGGGGGCCCTGGAGCAAGCCGGGGAGCTCCTTCGACGTCCACACGAGTCGGCCACCGTGACCCTGGTACCACCCCATGCGGTACGCCTCGATCGTGTACGTAGGGGTCGCGCTCGAGACATGGAAGGCCACGCGCTGGCCGGGCGTCGCGCTCGTGACGTTGAGGTAACCCTCGATGCTCGGGGGTAACGGCGGGGGGTTCGCGGCCCGGGTTCCGGCGGGCTCGATGCCGCCGATGTTCCAGCCGCCGTACCCCGGGCGTTGGTTCTCGGCGACGACCGAGTCCGCGACGAGTCCGGGGAACGCGCTCGGAGTCGGCGGCCACGTGGGCAGCGGGAGTGGGACGGACGCGGGACCAGGTTCGGTCCCGGCACCCGCCACTCCGAGGTCGAGCTGCACGAAGGCCCCCGCCACCGCCAAGCCCACCGAGCCCCGCAGAAAGCTCCGGCGATCCAAGGTCACGGACAGTAGCCACCGCGAAGGGAGAAACTCGCCAGGGAGCGAGCGGCCCGGAGGGCGGCGCCGGGTATCCCGGTGCCGAGCGAGCGACTGAGTAGAGGTGTCGTACCCCCGTGGGAAGGTGGCGTCATGGGCGGAGGACCCGAGCACCCCGGAAAGGGTGCACCTGTGTTGCGCTTCGCGGACACGGCCAAGCGGCTCGGTGCCGCGGCACGCGCCGCAGGTCTCGTCGTGCCTGCGTTCCGCTGTCCGCCGCGGGTTCCCGGCGCGAGCCGCACGGTCAGGCGTTTCCCCGGCGGCTCGGTGGTCTCGGTGCGCCTGAAGGATCGAGCCTTCGGTGATGTCGCGTCCGACATGGTCGAGGGCGTGCTCGTGGTCAACCGCCTTGAGGGCGAAGCCGCTCGCCGGTTCCGCACGTCCTTCCTCGAAGCCGTCGGCGCACCAGTCGACCTCCCGGAGCCGATCCGCCATCCCGAAGCGGCGTAGCCAGAGCGTTATCGGATCCGATAACATATGCGGGTGGACGCCGCGCTGACCATCAAGACCGCACGAGAGCACGCCCGGATCTCGAAGCGGGAGCTGGCTCGCCGGGCCGGCACCTCGCCGGCGGCGATCGTCGCCTACGAGTCGGGCACGCGCGATCCCACGGTCGGAACGCTCGCTCGCATCGTCGCGGCAGCCGGAGCGCTCAGCGAGATCGAGCTCGGGTCGGGCCCACCGCGTCCCGACCCGCAGGTCGCGGGGACCCGGCTCGGGCAGGTGCTCGAGCTGGCGGAGCACCTCCCGCATCGACGCGCGTCGCGAACGCTCGCCTATCCACCCTTCGGACGCTCGCCCTGATGTCGATGTCGACCCTCGCCGACAAGATCGTCGACCTCAACGCCGCGCTCGACGAGGCTTCGATACCGCACGCGTTCGGTGGTGCGCTCGCGTTGGCCTTTCATGTAGAAGAACCCCGCGCGACTCGCGACATCGATGTGAATGTGTTCGTCGAGCCGGGACGCGCGCGCGACGTGTTCGGCGCATTTCCCGCGGCCGTCGTCTGGGGCGAGGGCGACGTGGCTCGAGTCGAGCTCGACGGTCAGGTCCGCCTGCTCTGGGATGACACGCCGATCGACGTCTTCTTCTCGACGCACGCGTTCCACGATCTGGCGTGGTTGGAGATCCAGCGGGCACCGTTCGCCGGCACAACGATCCCGATTCTCGGTGCGACCGAGCTCGTCGTGTTCAAGGTGTTCTACGACCGCACCCGTGACTGGGCCGACATCGAATCCATGCTTGATGCCCACACGCCCGATGTGCACGCCGCGCTGGGTTGGCTCGTCGATCTGCTCGGCGCCGACGACGCGCGGGTCACTCGACTCCGCGACCTCTTGCATCGAACGCCGCGGCCCGAGCCGCGTTTCGACGCGTGACCGGGGTTCGGCGCGTACCCTCGGGCGAGGCCCGGATGGCGGAACGGCAGACGCGAGCGGCTTAAACCCGCTTGTCCCTCAGGGGGCGT
>JANOHN010000323.1:0-5543 GCA_031406505.1 Acidimicrobiia bacterium
GGTGAGCACGAGGTTCGAGCCCGAGCCGCTGCCGACCGGCACGGTGATGCTCTTGACCGCGGCGGGGTCGATCTGCATGGCGAGCCGGCCGAGGCGCCACAGCCCGACGAGGTCCACGTTCATCATCCGAACGTGGCGAGCGAGGAACGCCACGAGTCGCATGGTGCCCGCGTCGCCGGGGTTCTGCGCCCTGAGTGTCGTGAGCGCCGAGATGATGATGTGGGCCTGGTTCGCGGTGCGCGAGATGTCGCCGTCGGTGAAGCTGTACCGGTCGCGCGAGTAGCGGAGCACCTGGTCGCCGGTGAGGTGCGCGAGGCCCGGTTCGAAGAATGCGCCGGAAAACGGGTCGTCGAACGTCTGAGTGATGTTCACGTCGATGCCGCCGATGTCGTCCACCATCGCGATGATCCCGGGGAAGTTCGTGGTGATCGCGTAGCTGATCTCGATGCCCATCATCTGGTTGAGCTGGCCGACGATGCCCTCCAGCCCTTGCAGCGCGTGGTACGCGTTGATCTTGTCGCCGCTCGGCGCCTGTGTGTCGCGCGGCACGTTGATGATCGTGGCTTCGTGCGTCGTGGGGTTCACGCCGATCACGTGGATGGCGTCGCCGAGGCCCTTGTCATCGTCGGTGCGGCCGTCGTTGCCGAGCGCGAGGAAGAAGAACGGCTCAGTCGGTGAGTCGGCGAACTGCGTATCACCGAACTGCGTGACTTGGAACCACACCGAACCCTGCGCCGGCGTCGGCGAGCCGAGCACAAGCCACGCGGCCGAGAGCAGTCCGGCCACGAGCAGGCCGCACATGGGCATCACGAGCAACAAGCGAACGAGCGGACGTCTCATGGGGCCACCGTGGTCGTCGGCAAGTCGGTCGATTCGATCGGGGTGGCTTGCACGCCGCGTCCACTGCGCTCGACGTGCAACGTCCAACCGGTGATCTTCCACGTCGAGTCGAGCTGCGGGCTGAGCACGAGGGATCCGGTCCGCCGAATCGTCACGTCACCGCGCTTCGCCTCCGCCGTGATGGTGAAGTCGATGGCTGCATTCGCGAGCACGACGGTGCCACCGTCGCCCATGAGCGCAGTAAAGCCGATCGCCGGAGCCGTCACCGTCACCTTGCCGACTGCCTTCGGGAGGCCCTCGTCCACGAGCAATGCGCGATCGCCGGCTGCGAGCTTGGCGAGGGCAGGGTTGTCGAAGATCTTGGCGAGCGCAGCGTCCTTGGCCACGCCCTTGCGCAACGGCACGACGGTGGCCTCGTTCGCGTAGTCCTCCACGAGGTCCACGACGATCCCGCTGATGTCGGCGGGAACATCGATGGGCCTGGCGAACGGGCTCACGCTGGCCACCACGGGATCGCCGATCAACAGCTCGAGCGTCGTCGAGGTGTCGCGCTCTGGCGCTGCTTCCTTCTTGGTGTCGCCGCCCAGCACGACCACCGCGCCTGCCACCAGGGCGAGGATCACGAGGACAACGCCGCCGATGATCCATGGTGAGGGACCGCGGCGCTGTGGGCGCGCCGGCTGACGTCGCGCGGCGCGCGGTACCGCCGGAACCGGCTCGGTGATTGGGCCGAGCGACGACGCAGGTCGCCGCGGCGGCGGGGGAGGGATCGACATCGCGGCGAGAGCCTATGACACGGCGGTCGGGCTTCCGGCATCATCCGCGGCGCGCCTACCGTGTGTGCATGGCGCTCAAGAACGCGGTGAAGCGATTCACCACCACGGTGGAGGAGCTCGACCGAGCGCAGCTCGGCAAGTTCTGTGACGAGTGCGGCCTCACCCCGATGGTCGACATCCAGGCCCGCACGCAGGTCCGAGTTGGTGGTGAGGTGCGCTCGGTGCGCCTGGTGCCCCGGGCCGGTGCCCCCGCGCTCGAGGTGACGGTCTCCGACGGTCGCGGCTCCGCGACTGCCGTGTTCCTCGGGCGCAAGAAGATCGCCGGCGTCATCCCCGGCCGTCACATCGCCATCGAAGGCGTCGCCGGCAAATCCGGCAAGCGCTTCCTGATCCTCAACCCGCTCTACACCCTCTTCCCTTGAGAAGTAGGCGATGAGCTCCCCGTCCTACTCGGTGAGGATCTGACGCACGAGGTCTTCCGAGTCGGGTGTGACCATCGCGAGCACCTCGTCGCCGGCCTGAAACACCGTGTCGCCGCGGGGCATCACCACGTGCTCGCCGCGCACCACGGCCACGAACGTGGCGTCGCGCGGCACGTCGATGTCGGAGATCGCCTTGTCGATGACCGGCGAGTCCTCGGCCAGCGTCACCTCCACCAACCGCGCCTGCCCACCTTCGAACTGGAGGATCCGCACGAGGCGCCCGACCGTCACCGCCTCCTCGACGAGGGCGGTGATGAGGTGAGGCGTCGACACTGCCACGTCGATGCCCCAGTTCTCGTTGAAGAGCCACTCGTTCTTCGGGTGATTCACGCGTGCGATCACGCGCGGCACCGCGAACTCGGTCTTGGCGAGCAGCGACACCACGAGGTTGTCCTCGTCGTCGCCAGTGGCCGCGACCACCACGTCGCAGTTCTCGAGCCCCGCCTCACGCAGCGACGACACCTCGCACGCATCGGCGATCCGCCACTCGATGCCCTCGGCCGTGACGGCCCGCTCGCGAACTGCGGGCTGCTGCTCGATCAGCAACACCTCGTGGCCGTTCGAATGCAGGTCGTCAGCGATGTAGAGGCCGACCGCGCCGGCTCCGGCGATGGCAACCCGCATGTCAGCCCTCCGGTCCCTCTTCGAGCCGTTTGCGCAGCGCATCGAGCGAGCCGGCCTCGGCCACGAAGTGGAGCACGTCGCCTTCCTGGCCGACGATGTTGGTGCCGACGATCTCCGCGTTGCCGAAGCGTGTGACCGCGGTGAGCCAGAAGCGCGACGGCTCGTTCAGTGCAGCCAGCTTCTTCCCGCACCACTTCGCCGGGATCTGGAACTCGGTGAGGCAGACCTTGCCGCTCGGGTCCATCCACTCGTGGGTGTGCTCGTCCTCCGGGAGGAGGCGGCGGAGCACCTGTTCGGTCGTCCACTGCACGGTCGCGACCGTGGGGATCCCGAGCCGTTGGTAGATGAGCGCCCGGCGGGGGTCGTAGATCCGGGCGACCACATGGTCGATCCCGAAGTTCTCGCGCGCGATGCGCGCCGCGAGGATGTTCGAGTTGTCGCCGCTGGTCACGGCAGCAACGGCCCCGGCTCGCTCGATGCCGGCCTCGAGGAGGTGGTCGCGGTCGAAGCCGAAGCCGACGACCTTCTGGCCGGTGAACGAGGCGGGCAGGCGGCGGAACGCGGTCGCGTTCTTGTCGATGATCGCGACGGAATGACCCGCCTTCTCCAAGCTGCCTGCGAGCTCACTGCCGACTCGCCCGCAGCCCACCACGACCACGTGCACGTTCGCCTCCTCGGGCCTTCCGTCTGCGATGCTATCGACGCTCGGTCGTGGAAGCGTGTTGGCGCTGGCTTCAGCCCGCCGGTTTCGGAGGAAAGTTCGTGGCGCTCATCAAGAGGTTGCTGGTCGGGCGCCCGATCTCGACTGCCGAGCAAGAAGAGCAGCGCATCCCGAAGTTCATCGCGCTCGCGGTCTTCTCCTCCGACGCGATCTCGTCCACGGCCTACGCGACCGAGGAGATCCTGTTCGTCGTAGCAATCGCAGGTTCGAGCCTCGTGCTCGGGCTCAACACGCTGATCCCGATCGCGATCGCGGTGGCGTTCCTGCTGGCGATCGTCGCGTTCTCGTATCGCCAGACGATCTTCGCCTACCCGAGTGGAGGCGGGAGCTACGTCGTCAGTCGCGAGAACCTGGGCGAGAACCCGTCGCTCGTCGCCGGCGCATCGTTGCTGGTCGACTACATCCTCACGGTCGCGGTCTCGATCTCGGCCGGCGTTGCTGCGATCGTCTCGATCCCCGAGTTCAGCGATCTGGCCGACACGCGCGTGGAACTCGGGCTGGGACTGATCCTGTTCATCACCTTGATGAATCTTCGTGGCCTCAAGGAGTCGGGCCGGCTCTTCGCGGCACCGACGTACCTCTACATCCTCACGCTCGGCGGGCTCATCGTCTACGGGCTGTATCGCAGCTTCGTTGCCGACGACATCGGAAACGTCCCATTCGACAAGCACGCGTTCGAGGCCGTCGAGGGTACGGCGCGAGCGGGCGGATCGCTCGGGATCTTCCTGATCCTCAAGGGCTTCTCGTCGGGTGCTGTCGCGCTCTCGGGCGTCGAGGCGATCTCGAACGGAGTTCCGGCGTTCCGCAGGCCGGAGTCGAAGAACGCGGCCGCGACGCTCACGTGGATGGCGATCATCCTCGGAAGCCTCTTCATGGGCGTCTCAGTACTTGCGCATCACCTCCAGCCGTATCCGAGCCATGAGAAGACGGTCCTCGCGCAGATGGGTCTTCAGGTGTTCGGGAACGGCGCGATCTTCTTCGTGCTTCAGATCGCGACCGCGATGATCCTCGTGCTCGCCGCCAATACGGCGTATGCCGACTTCCCCCGGTTGTCGTCGATCATCGCCCGCGATGGCTATCTGCCGCGCCAGCTCGCGAACCGTGGCGACCGGCTCGTGTTCTCGAACGGTGTCATCGTGCTCGCCGGCGCGGCGGCCGTGCTCCTCGTGGCTTTCGGTGGAACGACCAACGCGCTGATCCCGCTGTACGCCGTGGGCGTGTTCACTTCGTTCACGCTCTCTCAAGCGGGCATGGTCCGACATCACCAGAGGGAACGAGAGGAGGGTTGGCAACGCCACATCGCAATCAACGCCGTTGGAGCCGTCGCGACCGGCGTGGTGACCCTCATCATCGGCATCACCAAGTTCGCCAGCGGAGCGTGGGTGTCGATTCTCGTCATCGGCTTGATCATCCTGCTCTTCAAGGGAATCAACTCGCACTACAAGAGAGTCGGGAAGGCCCTGCGAGTGGAGCCCGGGTACCGCGCCCGACCGTTGAACAACACGGTGGTGGTGCTCGTCGGCCGTGTGCACAAGGGCGTGCTCAACGCGTTGGCGTATGCGCGGTCGCTGAACCCGAACCATCTGATCGCAGTGAGCGTCGTGAGCGACGAAGAAGAGGACGAGGCGATCCGTGAGCAGTGGGCGGAGTACGGGATCGAGATCCCCCTCGAGACCGTCTACAACCCGTACCGAGAGATGAGTCGCCCGGTCCTGCGGTTCATCGACGAGCTCGACCTGCAATGGGACAACGACGTGATCACGGTGGTCATCCCGGAGTTCGTGGTGCGGCGCTGGTGGGAGCACCTCCTGCACAACCAGAGCGCGCTGTTCCTCAAGGGTCGCTTGCTGTTCCGCAAGGGCACGGTCGTGACCTCCGTCCCGTACCACGTGGAGTAGCACGCGACCATAGGGAGCGAGTGAGAGGTCTGGACTAGTTTCCAACGGCCGAAAAGTTCGTCCGGAGAGGGAGTCAACACCGAATGCGCACGATCGTTCCTGCGGCCGAAGGCGGCTATCAGAACTTCCACCTCGGCGGCACCGAGTGGGCCTTCTTGGTCTTCTCCGCCGCCACCGCCGTGCTCGCGATCCTCGTCGGATT
>JANOHN010000338.1:0-1921 GCA_031406505.1 Acidimicrobiia bacterium
CAACGGAGTCATCGGTGGATCCCTTCTTCTATCCGAGCGTCTGTCGCCTTGGCGGCGTAGCTCCTGTGGGTCGTTCGAAAGCGGGGGAAGGTTGCCCTATCTAGTGTTCCTTCCTTCTCGCCTAATCCCCGTCTCCGATCCGCATCCAGCCGCCAAATCCGCGTTCATCCGCGTCCCATTTTTGGGTTTCAACGCGCAACCGTTGAAGCTCTGGGGCAATCGCGAGGACGTTGCCCAGGTTTTTAAGGCGTCATAGTTCGGCTCGATCCCACATTCTGAGGGCGCCACCGAGTTCTGGATGGATTCGCATGCGCAACTCTTGCGATCCAGAATCGTGACGGCGGGGTTGAGAATTGCGCCGCGAACGTCGACACTGATGGCTCGGCGCTCGCGCCCTTTTTCCGGCCCGTCTTCTCCCCAAACGGTAGTTTGCACGATGAGAAAGCTCGTTCGGTTTGTTGCGCTGCTCGCCACGGCGGCGTCGGCGCTCGTAGCTTCGCCCGCCGTCGCGGAGCCCTTTCCCGTTTCCATCGTCGTGGATGCGACGCAGCGGACGGCGCCGCTGAAGCCAATCTGGCGGTTCTTTGGCGCGGACGAGCCGAACTACGCGACGATGCCGCACGGGTCGAAGCTGATCGCGGAGCTGGGGGAGCTCAAGCCGAAGGAAGTTTACTTCCGGGCCCACAGTCTGATGTCGAGCGGCGACGGGACGCCGGCGCTCAAGTGGGGCTCGACAAACATGTATCGCGAGGACGCCGAGGGCAAGCCGATTTACGACTGGACGATCATCGACGGGATCTTCGACACGTATCTGGAGCGCGGCGTGCGGCCGTACGTGCAGCTGGGGTTCATGCCGAAGGACCTTTCGACGAAGCCCGAGCCGTACCAACACCGGTGGAATCCGCGGCTTGGGTACAACGAGATCTTCACGGGGTGGGCCTATCCGCCGAAGGATTACGACAAGTGGTCGGAGCTGTGCTACCAGTGGACCAAGCACTGCATTGAGAAATACGGCGAAAGTGAAGTCGCGACATGGTACTGGGAAACTTGGAATGAAGCCAACATCGGTTACTGGCAGGGGACGCGGGACGAATTCTTCAAGCTGCACGACTACGCGATCGACGGCGTGCGGCGGGCGTTTCCGACGGCGCGCGTCGGCGGGCCCGACTCGGCGGGTAGCGGCGGCGACTGGACGCGGGCGTTTTTGGAGCACTGCCTGCGCGGCAAGAACTACGCCACGGGCGAGACGGGCACGCCGCTGGATTTCGTGTCGTTCCATTCCAAGGGCTCGCCCGAGCAGGTTGACGGGCACGTGCGGATGGGGATTGCTACCCAACTGCGAGGGATCGACGACGGGTTCGGCATCGTGGCCGAGTTCCCCGAGTTGCGGAACACGCCGATCGTGATCGGAGAGTGCGACCCCGAGGGTTGCGCGGCGTGCCAAGGGCCGCAGCTCGCGTACCGCAACGGCACGATGTACTCCAGCTACACCGCGGCGACCTACGCGCGGATTCACGACCTGGCTGCGGAGCACGGCGTGAATATCGAGGGGGCGCTCACCTGGGCATTCGAGTTTGAGGGGCATCCGCTGTTCGCGGGATTCCGCTCGCTGGCGACTGGCGGCATCGACAAGCCGGTGCTGAACGTGTTTCGCATGATGAGCAAGATGAGCGGCGATCGGCTGGCTGTCGAGAGCGATCACGCGGTGCCGTTGCGGCAAATACTGCGGCGCGGCGTGCGCGAGGAGCCCGATGTGTCGGCCCTGGCCAGCCTTGACGGCAACAAACTGTGCGTGCTCGTGTGGCACTACCACGGCGACGACGTGGCGGGCGAGGACGCCGCGATTGCGCTGACGCTCGCGGGATTGCCTGTGGGGGTCGACGACCTCGAGGTGGCGCACTACCGCGTGGACGAAACGCAC
>JANOHN010000340.1:0-3390 GCA_031406505.1 Acidimicrobiia bacterium
TCGAGCCCGCCGGGTCCAGGCTTTGGACGGGCGGTCGGCTCGGGACGCGGCTTCGTGGGCGGACGCGGTGTGGCACGACGGCGACGCGGCCGGCCGCCGCGCCGCCACAGGACGACGGCCAGGATCACGAACACCAACGCCGCAAGCAGGAACACCAGCCGCACCGTGTCGCGCACGCTCGCCAACGCGTCGACGCGCGTGATCGCGCCCGGCTTCGCCGTGAACGTCTTGGTTGCACCGCCAGGCAGGTGCACGACCACCTTCAACCCGAACGACGCTTTCACCTGGGCGAGCAGCTGCTGGTCGATCACGGTCGGATCGACGCTTTGCGCGGTCAGGTTTGCGAGCAGCTCGGCATCGGTCGGCACGCCCGTCGCGACATGCTCGAGATCCACCCGCCCGTCCACGCCGTAGTCGGTGGCGAGGAAACCGCGCTCACGCGTGGCCGAGAGCCGCAGCGGCCCGTTGTCGCCGCTCGCCTCGCTGATGATGCCGGCGACCTGCTCGGTCGACTCGAACTGCTTCGACAGCACGATCGAGGCCGACCCGTCCTCGGCTCGCACCCACGGGTCGACCGCCCAACCCGCGGCACCGAGGTCGTCGAGCCGCACGGCTTGCTCGAGTGGCAGGCCGCCCGACTCCGCGGCGCGCACCGCGTCGGCATCCGCGCTCACGACGAGACGGACCACCCCGGAGCCGTTCTCCCGAACTCGAACGTCGAGCGTGGCGTCGACCGCGCACGACGAAGCCAGCAGCGCGACAACGAGGACAAGCAGCGCGCGACCGAGGCGCGTCACAAGGGTCCGGCGGAAGATCGAGAGCTGAGAAGTGATCCGAGCGTTCTAGCCGGAACTCTCGGAGCTGGTCCCGGCGACCTCGACGGGCGGCGGCGGCTCCACACCTTCGACGGCGCGGAACACCACGTCGTCGGAGTCGGGGTCGGCGTCGACCACGATGGTCACGCCGGCGCTGAACTCCTTCCACAGGATCTTCTCGGAAAGCGGATCCTCGACCATGCGCTGGATCGCGCGGCGCAGCGGGCGAGCACCGAGCTGCGGGTCGTAGCCCTTGCGGGCCAGCAGCGACTTCGCCTCGTTCGTGAGCTCGAGCCCGAGACCCTGGCCCTCGAGCTGGTCCTGGAGGCGCTTGATCATGAGGTCGACGATCTCGGTGACCTCATCCTGCGAGAGCTCAGCGAAGACGATCACCTCGTCGATGCGGTTCAAGAACTCGGGACGGAAGCTCTTCTTGAGCTCCTCCATCACCTTGTCCTTCATCTTCTCGTAGTTCACGGCCTCGTTCGCGGTACCGAAGCCGATCTGCGCCTTGCGCAGGTCGGCGGTGCCGAGGTTGGACGTCATGATGATCACGGTGTTCTTGAAGTCGACCGTGCGTCCTTGCGCGTCGGTGAGCCGCCCGTCCTCGAGGATCTGGAGGAGCGTGTTGAACACGTCGGGGTGCGCCTTCTCGATCTCGTCGAAGAGCACCACCGAGAACGGCTTGCGCCGCACGGCTTCGGTGAGCTGGCCACCTTCGTCGTAGCCCACGTAGCCAGGGGGCGAACCGACGAGGCGCGACACGGTGTGCTTCTCCATGTACTCGCTCATGTCGAGCTGGATCAGCGAGTTCTCGTCGCCGAAGAGGAACTCGGCCAGCGTCTTGGCCGTCTCGGTCTTCCCGACGCCGGACGGGCCGAGGAAGATGAACGAGCCCGACGGGCGCTTCGGGTCCTTGAGACCAGCGCGCGTGCGGCGGATCGCCTGGGAGACGGCCTTGATCGCAGGATCCTGGCCGATGACGCGCTTGTGCAGCTCGTCTTCCATGCGCAGCAGCTTGGCGGTCTCCTCCTCGGTGAGCTTGAACACGGGGATGCCCGTCCAGAGCGCGAGCACTTCCGCGATGGACTCCTCGCTCACCTCGTTGAAGAGGTCGACGCCCTCGGCCTGGAACTCGGCCTCCTTGGCGGTGCGCTGCTCGAGCAGCTCCTTCTCGCGGTCGCGTAGCGACGCGGCCCGCTCGAACTGCTGCCCTTCGATCGCCTCTTCCTTGTCCTTGCGGACCTTGGCGATCTCGTCCTCGAGCTCACGGAAGTCGGGCGGCGCCTGCATGCGACGGATGCGCAGGCGCGAGCCGGCCTCGTCGATGAGGTCGATGGCCTTGTCGGGGAGGTGCCGGTCGGAGATGTAGCGGTCGGCGAGGTTCGCCGCGGCCACGAGCGCCTGATCGGTGATCGTGACGCGGTGGTGCGCCTCGTAGCGGTCGCGCAGACCCTTCAGGATCTCGATCGTGTGCGCGACCGTCGGCTCCTCGACCTTGATCGGCTGGAAGCGACGTTCGAGTGCGGCGTCCTTCTCGAGGTGCTTGCGGTACTCATCGAGCGTGGTGGCGCCGATCGTTTGCAGCTCGCCGCGCGCCAGCATCGGCTTGAGGATGCTGGCGGCGTCGATGGCGCCTTCGGCCGCGCCCGCGCCGACGAGCGTGTGCAGCTCGTCGATGAACAAGATGATGTCGCCGCGCGTGCGGATCTCCTTCAGCACCTTCTTGAGGCGCTCTTCGAAGTCGCCGCGGTAGCGCGACCCGGCCACGAGCGCACCGAGATCGAGCGTGTAGAGCTGCTTGCCCTTGAGCGTCTCGGGCACGTCGCCACCGACGATGTCGGACGCGAGGCCCTCAACGATGGCCGTCTTGCCCACGCCGGGCTCGCCGATCAGCACCGGGTTGTTCTTGGTGCGACGGCTGAGCACCTGCATGACCCGCTCGATCTCCTTCTCACGACCGATGACGGGATCGAGCTTCTTGTCGCGTGCGAGCTGGGTGAGGTTGCGACCGAACTGGTCGAGCACGAGCGAGCCGGAGGGCTGGCCCTCGCCGCCGGGGCCCGAGCCGGCCGGGGCACCTTCGCCCTTGGCGCCGGCGTAGCCGGAAAGGAGCTGGATGACCTGCTGGCGCACGCGCGAAAGGTCGGCGCCCAGCTTCACGAGAACTTGTGCCGCGACACCCTCACCCTCGCGGATGAGCCCGAGGAGGATGTGCTCCGTGCCGATGTAGTTGTGGCCGAGCTGGAGCGCTTCGCGCAAGGAGAGCTCGAGGACCTTCTTGGCCCGCGGCGTGAACGGGATGTGGCCCGATGGCGCCTGGCCACCGTGACCGATGATCTCCTCGACCTGCGCGCGCACGGCTTCGAGCGAGATGCCCAGCGACTCGAGCGCCTTCGCGGCGACACCCTCACCCTCGTGGATGAGCCCGAGAAGGATGTGCTCCGTGCCGATGTAGTTGTGGTTGAGCAGGCGCGCCTCTTCCTGCGCCAGCACGACCACTCGTCGGGCCCGATCGGTGAAGCGCTCGAACACCTGGTTGGACCTTCCTTGTCGGGAAACCCAGTGTACCCAC
>JANOHN010000342.1:0-2114 GCA_031406505.1 Acidimicrobiia bacterium
CGACGGTCGGAGCGACCGTGGCAACTTCCCCGTGTTCAAGAAGCCGCTGAAGCAGTGGATGCTCCGGATCACGGCCTACGTGGAGCGTCTGCTCGACGATCTCGACCTCCTCGACTGGCCCGAGCCCATCAAGCTCATGCAACGCAACTGGATCGGGCGCAGCGTTGGCGCCACGATCCGGTTCCCCGTTGGCGGCCACGACAAGACGATCGAGGTGTTCACGACACGGCCCGACACCGTGTTCGGCGCCACGTACATGGTGCTCGCGCCCGAGCACCCGCTCGTCGATGAGTTGGCGCCGAACGAGTGGCCGCCGAATACGCCCGCGCGCTGGAAGGGACCGTTCGGTGTCGACCTGTCGCCACCCGACGCGATCGTCAAGTACCGCGAGTTCGCAGGCAAGAAGTCGGAGATGGAGCGCCAGGCCGAAGGCCGCGAGAAGACGGGTGTGTTCACCGGAGCCGTCGCGCGCAATCCGTTGACCGGTGGGGACATCCCGATCTTCATCGCCGACTACGTGCTCATGGGTTACGGCACCGGGGCGATCATGGCCGTGCCGGCGCAGGACGAGCGCGACTGGGAGTTCGCGAAAGAGTTCGAGCTCCCGATCGTGCGCACCGTCCAGCCACCCGACGGCTTCGAGGACAAGCCATTCCTCGGCGAAGGGCCCGCGATCAACAGCGGGCTCCTCGACGGCCTGAGCATCGCGGAGGCGAAAGAAGAGATCGGCGAATGGCTGGTCGAGCACAACGCCGGAGCGCCGGCGGTCACGTACAAGCTGCGCGACTGGCTGTTCAGTCGCCAGCGCTACTGGGGTGAGCCGTTCCCGATCGTCTACGGCGAAGACGGGTTGCCGCGCGCGGTGCCGGCCTCGCTGTTGCCGGTGGAGCTTCCCGACCTTGACGACTTCCGTCCTGCCGCGCTCGATCCCAACGACGCCGACAGTGATCCAGCGCCGCCGCTCGCGCGCGCCGAGCAGTGGCTCGAAGTCGAGCTCGATCTCGGCGACGGCCCGAAGCGCTACGTCCGCGAGACGAACACGATGCCGCAATGGGCGGGTTCGTGTTGGTACTTCCTGCGCTACCTCGATCCCACGAACGACGACGCGATGGTCGACCGCGAGATCGAGGCGTACTGGATGCCCCCTGGCGGGGTCGATCTCTACGTTGGCGGCGTCGAGCATGCTGTGCTCCACCTGCTGTACGCACGGTTCTGGCACAAGGTGCTCTTCGACCTCGGCCATGTCTCCACGGTCGAGCCGTTCCATCGCCTCTACAACCAGGGGTACATCCAGGCGCCCGCGTTCCGCGACGAGCGCGGGATGATCGTCGACCTCAATGAGGTCGAGGAGCGCGACGGCAAGCACTTCTTCAACGGCGAGCCCGTCACCCGTGAGTTCGGGAAGATGGGCAAGAGCCTGAAGAACGTCGTGACGCCCGACGACATCTACCGCGACTACGGCGCCGACACCCTGCGCCTCTACGAGATGTTCATGGGACCGCTCGACGCGAGCCGTCCGTGGAGCACGAACGACATCGTCGGTGTGCACCGTTTCCTCCAACGGCTCTGGCGCAACGTGGTCGACGAGGAGTCGGGCGACCTGCGGCTTTCCGACGATCCTGCCGACGACGAGACCCGCCAGTTGCTGCACCGCACGATCGCCGCCGTCCGCGACGACTACGCAGAGCTGAAGTTCAACACCGCGATCGCCCGTCTCTTCGAGCTCAACAACCGGCTGACGCAAGTGGTGGCCGAACGCGGCGCCGCGCCGCGCGAGGTCGTGGAATCGATGGTCCTGATGCTCACCCCACTCACGCCTCACGTGGGCGAAGAGCTGTGGGAACGTCTGGGCCGAGCAACCACCCTGGCGTACGAGCCGTTCCCCGAGCCCGATCCCGCGATGCTCGTCGACGACGAGATCGAGGTGCCGGTGCAGGTGAACGGCAAGGTGCGGGCGCAGGTACGAGTGCTGTCCGACGTGACCGACGAGGTGCTGGAGGCAGCCGCCCGCGCCGATGCGCGCATCGTGCCGCTGCTCGCCGATGGCACGGTGCGCAAGGTGATCGTCATCCCCGGCCGGCTCGTCAACTTCGTGGTCTCGTAAGCGTTCCTCG
>JANOHN010000019.1:0-3576 GCA_031406505.1 Acidimicrobiia bacterium
GTTTCCCTGAATGGTCCCACTCGCGGGCGGGCTTGAGATCGACGCCAGCCTCGTTGCCCGTGATGTCGTTGATGGTCTCGGCGAGCTCGAGGATCGACGTCTCGACCCCGGACGCGAGGTTGTACACGCCATTGTCAGAACCGAGTGCCGCGCAACGGATGAGTCCCTCGACGATGTCGTCCACGTAGATGAAGTCCCGGGTGGCGATCCCGCCGTTCTCCACGGGCAGTGGCTTGCCCTTGAGCGCGCGGTACACGAACGTCGGCGTGACGTTGCGCCACACCGTGGCGGGTGTGCCGCGCCACTCGCCGGCGCCGAGGATCTCGCCCGGTCCATAGACGTTCTGGAACCGAGCCTTCACGAACGGGATGTCGTGGCGCGTGAAGTAGTAGTTGCCGTACAGCTCTCCGATGATCTTGGAGATCTGGTACGGGCTATCGAGATGGAGGGACACCGGGTCGTCTTCGGTGGTTGCAGTCGCTTCGTCGAACGTCTTCTGCGCGACCGTGCAACCTGCCGATGAGTACACGACCCGAGGTGCAGCGGGAAGGGTCGAGAGATGCTCGAGGAGTTTCAGCGTCGTGTATGTGTTGTTGTCGTGATCGGCCAACGGGTCGGCCATCGAGTTCTGGTTGCCGTGGAAGGTCGCGAGGTGGAACACCATGTCGAGATCGGACGGGAGCTTCGCGAGGATCGAGTCGTCGGTGATCGAGCCCTCGACGAACACAACGGATGCGTCGGTCGGCACATTGGAGCGCTCGGCCGAGAGCAGGTTGTCAACCGCAACCACTTGTGCCGCGCCGAGGGTCGCAAGCCGGCGCACGAGGTTGGAGCCGACGAAGCCGGCCCCGCCGACGACCGCGAAGCGACGACCCTCGAAGGAGTCCGCGGGGAGCACGGTCACGCGTCAGTCCTCGTCAGGCAGGTGCAGGTGCGTGTAGGTCTGGTCTATGCCGTACTCGCGGTAGTAGGCGATCGCGGCAGCAACTCCGGCGGAGAGCGGCGTGTCGGGCGTCCAGCCGTCGAAATCGGCGCGGGTGCGCGTGGGATCGAGGAGGATCGTGAACGCGTCGTCCTCGCCGCGGGGGCGAACCTCGACCGGCCCGTCGAGCGAGATCCCGAGCGCACCGACGGTTGCGTCGAAGAGCTCCTTGATCGAGACGTCGCCTCCAGAAGAGAGGTGATACGTGCCGTGGCCGGCGCCGTCGGTGGCCATCTCGACTGCGTCGATCATGTCGTTGATGAACACGAAGTCGCGACGTGTGTCCATCACGAAGCACTGCTTGCCTTCGTTGAGCCGGCTGAAGAACGTGGGGAGCGGACCGCTGATGTTCCGAGGGCCGTACGCGTTGGCGAGGCGGAACGACACCCAGTCAACGCCCGACAGCCGAAGGTAGAGCTCACCGGCGGTCTTGCTGATTGCATAGCTCGAATCGGGGTTGAGGTGATGCTCGAGCGTGACCGGCTGCTCGGTCGGGTTCGTCCCGTAGCAGAGCGCGGTCTGGAAGTAGATGATGCGGTCGCACCCCGATGCCTTCGCGGCCTGCGCGACCATCGCCGTGCCGAGTGCGTTCGTGGTGACGTCGCCTTCCCAGTCGTCAGGGTCCTTGTAGGAGGCGGCGGCGTGCACGATGAGATCGGGGCGGAAGTCGCCGATCAGCGATCGGACCAGGGGGCCGTCGGCGATGGTGCCCTCGACCACCTCCAACTTGTCGTTCGCTCGCAGGTTGTCGCGTCGACCGGTCTCGAAGTTGTCGATGACGAACACCTGGTCGCCGCGCGCGAGCAGGCGGTCGGTGAGATGTGAGCCGACGAATCCGCTGCCGCCGGTGATGAAGACCTTCATGGGGGAATCCTCGAGATCGGGAGGCGACCGGCCAGGTTACCGGACGACCCCTTGCAGTCGTCCGGTCAGCCCAATCAGCCCAACACAACGGCAGGGCGCTCTTCCACCATCGACCGGTACTCGTGCGCGTTGTCGTGGAAGCAGCGGTGCCAGAGCTCGAGGTTCATCAAACCCCAGAGCTTGCGTCCGAACGGGCGCTCACCGTCGAGGTGCGCGATCACCTTGTTGGCATCGATGAACGGTCGGCTGCGGGCTTCGCTCGACCGGAAGAGGTCGTTCACGAAGTCGTGCAGCGGCGCGTCGCCACCCTGGGTCCACTGTTGCAGCGGCACGGGGAAGCCCATCTTGTCGCGGCGCTCGAGGAGCGTGCGCGGGAGATCGGCGGCGAACGTCTCCTTGAGGAAGTGCTTGAGCTGGCCGTCGCGGAACTTCACGTCGGCGGGAACGGTGGCCATGAACTCGATGAGTGGGTGGTCGAGGAACGGCACACGCGACTCAAGGCCGTGCGCCATGCTCATTCGGTCTTCGACCTGGAGCAGTCCGGGCAGCAGGCATTTGAAGTCGAAGTGCGTCATCTTGTCGAAGTACGCGGTCTTCCGGACGTTGTCGGGGTTGTTGAAGATCGACCGAAAGTCGTCGAAGACCCGCTCGCGATCGAGCAGGGTCCAGTCGATCTCGTCGGAGAGGTCGTTCGAGCGGTCGACGAGCCGGAAGTAGCGCTCGTCGAGCGGTCCGAAGAGACCGTCGGACCAGAACTGCTGGATGAGCGGCTTGTACTCACGCAGCACCTGGAGGTTCGGGATGATCGACTCCGCGGTGACGACGAAGTGCCCGTCGCGGTACGTGCCGTCGATCGCGGCGCGGATGCACTGCTCGAAGTACGCGATGAGGTACCGCGCGTAGCCGCCGAAGATCTCGTCGCCGCCCTGCCCGCCGAGGATCACCTTGACGTGCTGGCCGGCGAGCTCGGAGACCATGTACTGCGGGAACGATCCCGGCCCGGCGACGGGGTAGTCCAGGTGGTACACGACCTTCTCGATCACTCGCTCGAAATCGTCGACGTTCATGTCGGCTTGATGCAGCGTGCCGTCGAGCTGCTCGGCGACGGTCATCGCGTGCGCGCTCTCGTCGAACTCCGGCGCCTCCGAGAACTTGCCATGGAACAAGTCGCCGCTCGACGCGCCCGTGCGCGCCGCGAGGATCGCGACGAGGCTGGAGTCGATACCGCCGCTCACGTAGCTCGCAACGGGTACGTCGCTGCGCAGGTGCAACGTGATCGACTCGTCGACCAGCTCGCGCAAGCGCTCCTCGAAGTAGTCCCCGTCGTGCGAGTAGTCGGCTTCGTACTCGATGTCCCAGTAGCGCCACGTGCGCACCTGCCCGCGCTCGATGACGAGCCCGTGGCCCGGCAAGAGCTGCGTGACGTGACGGAACAGCGTTCGGTTGCTGATCGGGTACTGGAAGGTGAGGTACTCGGCAAGGGCCTCGGGGTCGGTCTCGACCTCGGGCACGAAGGGCAGGAGCGCCTTGACCTCGGAGGCGAAGAAGAAGTTCTGGTTCGAGGTCGTGAAGTAGAAGGGTTTGATCCCCAAGCGATCGCGAGCGCAGAAGAGTCGCACGCCGTCCCACAGCGCGAACGCGAACATGCCTCGGAAGTGGTCGACGCAGTCGAGCCCCCACCGGTTGTACGCGGCGAGGATCACCTCGGTATCGCTCGTGCTGCGGAAGCG
>JANOHN010000042.1:0-14579 GCA_031406505.1 Acidimicrobiia bacterium
CTCCGGTGGCGCCCTCGAGCAGCTTCACGAAGATGGCGAGCCCGAGCAGTCCGTAGACCACCGACGGCACGCCGGCCAGGTTGCGGATGTTGAGCTGCACGAGGCGCGTGAGGCGGTTGTCGGGCGCGTACTCCTCGAGGAACACGGCGGTTGCGATCCCGAGCGGGAACGCGATGACCGCGGTGATGAGCGCGAGCACGACCGTTCCGAAGATGGCCTGAGCAACACCAGCACGGCTGGCCGAGCTCGACATGTTGGAGCTCAGGAAGCTGCTCGTGCCGATGAGCGCGGCGATCGTGAACGCGACGATGATTCCCAACACAATCCCGATGGCAACCCGCCAACGGCGCGCTCGTACCGCAAGGAACAGGCTTGTGGGGATCCCGACGAGCACGAGCGCACTCACGATCCAACCCGCCACACCGTGCGGGTGCCAGAGGAAGGTCCAGGTCTCGTCGACTGCCCGCTGGAACTCGTGCGGCACCGCCGAGATCACGAACCCGCGGGTCTTGAACACCTCGAGGCCGTCGCTGAAGACGGTGGTGAGCAACAAGACGATGAAGGCCAAGCACGCGAACAAGCAGGCGAGCAGGCCGATCTGGAACACGAGTCCGGGTACATCGGCTCGCTTGCCGCGCAGCGACTGGTCGATCGTGATCTCGCGAGGAAGCGTGGTGCCCACGGTGGTCATCAGTAGGCCTCGCGCACGCGGCGCACGAAGAAATTCCCGACCATGTTCAGCAACAGGGTCACGCCGAACAGCGCAATCCCGAGGAAGAACAGGCTGTTGAACGCTTGGCCGGCGCCGCTGCCGCCACCGCCGGCAACCTGGTCGGTGCCGCTCGCCAACGATGCCATCGCCGACGTGACCGTGAGTCCCGGATCAAAGGGGTTGGCGGTGAATTGCGACTCGCCAAAGGACCCGCCGGCGAGCGCGATGACCATCGTCTCACCGATGGCGCGGGCCGCGGCAAGCATGAGCGCGGCGACGATGCCGGAGATGGCCGCGGGGATGACCACTCGCACCACGGTCGACATCCGGCGGGCGCCCATGCCGTAGCTCGCCTCACGCAGGGAGGATGGCACCGCGCGCATCGCGTCTTCGCTCACCGACGCAACGAGCGGCGTCACGAGGATCCCTACACCGATCCCTGCGGTTGCGAGACTGAAGTCGCTCGGACCCTTCAGCAGGTCGACGATCACGTTCGGGCCGATCCATGCGATCGCGAAAAAGCCGAGCACGATGCTCGGGATGCCCGCGAGCACTTCGAGGATCGGCTTGAGCACCCGGCGAACTCGCGGCTTGGCGTACTCCGCGAGGTAGATGGCTGCGCCGAGGCCGAGTGGGATAGCGATCACCATCGCGACGGCGGTCACCAGTAGCGAGCCTGTGAAGAGCGTGGCGATGTCGAACTTGCCGACACGAGGTGCCCACTTGTCGACCGTCCAGAGCTCGCTGAGGTCGATGTTGCTCAAGAACGTGACCGAGTTCGCGGTGAGCGAAGCCACGATCGCGATGCTGATCGCGAGGGTCGACAGGCCGGCGGTCCAGAAGAAGATACGGATCCGTCGCTCGCGTCGGACGCGTCGACCGTCGCCCTCGAGGCCGAGCACGCTCGCATCCACCGCGGTCACGTCGGCATCCTCGCTCGTCGTCCTGCTCCGTTCAATGATCCCCCAAAGAGATGAGGAGGCGGCCGGCCAGGGGGGTCCGGCCAGCCGCCTCCTCAGATGGTGATGAGCTGACTAGCTCGCGGAGGCCCAAGCGTCGATCGAAGCCTGGATCTCGTCGTCCGAGAGTGGGGCGTAGCCCGCGTCCAACACCGAGTCCGTGAGGTTCTCCTCCGTCATGTAGAAGTCGACGAAGTCCTTGAGGTCGGCGTTGGCGGCTGCCTTCTCGTTGCTCACGTAGATGAAGAGCGGCCGCGCAAGCGGAAGATACGTGCCGTTCTGCACCGTCTTGATCGTGGGCTTCACGCACGTACCCGAGTCCGGGTCCTCGATCGCCAGCGCCTTCAGCTTGTCGGTGTTCTCCAGGTAGTACGAGATACCGAGGAAGCCGATGCCGTTCTTGGCACTCTGGATGCGCTTCACGATGTCGTTGTCGTTCGGGAACTGCCCGTCGGAGATGAGCGGCTCCGCCACCTCGAGCTCACCCTCGTCGTTCGTGACCGTGTCGGTGATGGCCCCAGCCTCGAGGCGCTCGCCCATGATGTCCTCGTACCCGAGCTCGATGAACGAGTCATATGTACCCGACTCCGGACCCGGGGTGAACTTCTTGTAGGTGCCCTTGGCCGGGAGCGTCGACGCGCCGCTGATCTCGTCCGCGACTGCGGAGTCGTCGGCGAGGTCACCGGTGGACTCTGGTCCGAAGAGCGCGTACAGGTCGGCCTGACTCAGGCACTTGAGCTTGAGGTTGCTCTTCTTGTTGACGATCACCGTGAGGCCGTCGAGGCCCACCTTCAACTCGGTGAACGAGATGCCGGCGGCTTCACACGCCGCAGCTTCCTCGTCCTCGATTGGGCGGGAGGCATCGCTGATGTCGGTCTCGCCTTCGCAGAAGAGCTGGAAGCCGTCACCGGTGCCTGGGCCGTCCACACGGACCGAAACATCGGGGTTGGTCTCGGCGTAGAGCTCACCAATGAGCGACGTGATCGGCTCGACGGTCGACGAGCCCGAGACGTTGACGCCAGTCGTCTGTGCAGCGGCAATGCCGCCACCCACGCCGAACGCCAACACGAGCACGCCGATCGCCGCAACAAGCACGCGCGGACGTCGGAAGTTGCGGGTCAATGGATTCCTCCTGAAGCGGTTGGTCATTGCGCAGCGAACGTACGAAAGCCGGATGGACGTCGACTTCCGGACGGGTGAACGCCGGGTGAACAGCAGTGCAACTTCCGCGCACCGCCGAGCGAGTGCGACCAAAGGTTTAGGGAGTACCGCTGTCCTGTGTGTCAGCGCGGCTCGGCAGCTCTCCCGTGACCATGAAGCGCACCCAGGCGCCGATCAGCACCGCGTGGTCGGCGATGCGCTCGTAATACCGACCGAGCAGCGCGAGCTGCACCGCCTGTTGGAGGCCCGCTTCGTCGTTCGAGCTGGTCGCGAAGATGGCGCGGAAGAGCTCCTTCTGGAGGTCGTCCATCACGTCATCCATGTCTGGCAATGCGGCTGCCGTCGCCGCGTCACCATCGGCGAACGCGTCGACGGCGAGGTTGAGCTGCACGCTGGCTTGGGCGCCCATGCGCTCGAGGAGCCCGCGGATCTTGGGGGCGAGCTGCCCCGGGTAGAGCCGGCGGGTGCCCTTGGCGATGCTGACCGTGAGATCGGCGGTGAGCTGTACCTCTTGGAGGATTCGCAGCACCGCGAGCAGCGTGCGGAGGTCGCCGGCCATGGGCTGCTGTGTCGCGAACATCTCGTAGACGCGCAGCTCGATCGACTCTTTGCGCCCGTCGATCTGGCCGTCCTCAGCGATCACCCGCTCCGCGCCGGTCAGATCGGCGTCGAGGAGCGCCTGGGTGCTCGCACCGATGGCCTCGGTGGTCAGTGCGGTGAGCTTCACGACATCGTCGCGGATCTCGTCAAGATTGTCGGAGAACGACCGACGCACTTCCTGGGGCCCTTCTGGGGTCGGGGCGGTCGATTCGGGCATGCGGCAACTCCAGGTTGGGATGGTGACTCGCATTGTGGCGCCCGCACGGGAGTGGCGCACACACCGTGGAGAGCCACACCCAGTGTTCACCCGGCGTTCAAGGCCCGTCCACACTCTGTGCACGCCGACAGCACAAAGGATCCCTAGCCTCGCAGCGTGCTTGCCCGTCAGATGGTCGCCCCGCGCGATGCTGGAACCATCACCGTCGAAGGACCGGAGCGAATGACCTCGAGCACCGCGGGTGAGACCGCCTCCATCACCGATGCGGTCGTGCGGCCCCCGGTGGTCGAGGATCATCACACTCCGGCCGAGCAACCCGCGCCGGCCGCCGAGGTTGTCTTCGAGCTGCGCGACGTTGCGATCTCGTACTCAGGTCGCAGGGCGATCGACGAGGTCAGTTTCGATGTGGGCGCCCGGCAGATCACTGCCTTGATCGGACCGTCGGGGTGCGGCAAGAGCACGTACCTCCGTTCCCTGAACCGAATGAATGACCTGATCGAAGGCGCGCAGGTCCACGGGTCCGTCCTGTATCACGGGGTCGATCTGTACGGACCGAAAGTCGATCCGGTGGAGGTACGACGTCGGGTTGGCATGGTGTTCCAGAAGCCGAACCCGTTCCCGAAGTCGATCTACGACAACGTCGCGTTCGGGCCGCGACTCCAGGGACGGCGTCACGACCTCGATGGGATCGTCGAGCACGCACTCACTCGGGCTGCGCTGATCGACGAGGTCAAGGACAAGCTGCACGAGAGCGCGTTCTCGCTCTCCGGCGGCCAGCAGCAGCGTCTGTGCATCGCTCGGTGCCTCGCGGTGGAGCCCGACGTCATCCTCATGGACGAGCCGTGCTCCGCGCTCGACCCGATTGCCACCGCCAAGATCGAGGACCTCATGGAGGAGCTGAAGCGCGAGTACACGATCGTGATCGTCACGCACAACATGCAGCAGGCCGCTCGCGCGTCCGACATGACCGCGTTCATCACCACCGACGTGGGTGAGGACGGGAGCCGTGTCGGACGCCTGGTCGAGTTCGATCACACGAGCACGATCTTCACGCAGCCCTCTGATCCCCGCACCGAGGGCTACATCACTGGACGCTTCGGCTGATCCGCGCCAAGCGTCGATCACTGGCGCACACTGAGCATCGATGATTCGCCGCCGCACGCGTGATTTCGAAGGAGAGCTCGCGGCTGCCCACAGTGGCGCCGACGATCGAGCCGAGGGCGTCGAGCTCGAGCGCGATCAGCTTGCCCTCGCCCTTGAGCGCGTTCGTGACGGCGTCGTCATCGTCGATGCAGAGGGGACGGTCATCTTCCGCAACGCGGCTGCTGAGCGTTTCGAGGACGCGCGCCGGTCCGATGCGGTCGCTGAGGATCTGATCAAGCGCCTGCTCGAACGGGCTTTGCAAGGCGAGACCGCGGAGCTCGAGCTGCCGCTGTTCGGCCCGCCGCGCGAGGTGCTGCTCATCCAAGCGCTTCCGCTCCTTCGAGCTGAGGGCTTCGCCGGCGCCGCCGCGTTCGTCAACGACATCACCGAGCTGCGAAGGGTCGAAAGCGTGCGTCGCGACTTCGTCGCCAACGTGAGCCACGAGCTCAAGACCCCGATCGGGGCGCTCGGGCTCCTGGCCGAGACGATCCCGCAGACCGACGACCCGGCGGTAATGCACGGGTTGGCCGAGCAGATCCTTCGGGAAGCCGAGCGCCTGGCGCGGATCGTCGACGATCTCCTGGATCTGAGCTTCGTGGAGGCTCAGGAGGCGCCGACGCGTGAGCAGATACCCGTGCGCTTGCTGCTCGAGGAGGCGCTCGAGCGGGTGCGCCCGCTGGCGATGGCGCGGGGCATCACGCTGTACGAAGAGCCCGTGCCCGAGGATCTCGTCATCGCGTGCGATCCCGGACAGCTCGTCAGCGCGGTAACCAATTTGCTCGACAACGCGATCAAGTACTCCGACGAGAACTCGCGGGTCGACGTGGCCGCCCGCCGTGAGAACGGCAACGCAGTCGTCGAGGTTCGAGACCGCGGGATCGGCATTCCGACCAAGGACCTCGAGCGAGTGTTCGAGCGCTTCTATCGAGTCGATCCCGCACGGAGTCGCCTGACGGGGGGCACCGGGCTCGGGCTCTCGATCGTCCGGCACATCGCGCAGGCCCACTCGGGCGAAGTCCACGTCACGTCGCTCGAGGGCGAGGGCTCCACGTTCCGGTTCGTGCTTCCGATCGTCGACGCGAGCGCCGCCGCGACGACGAACAACGGAATGGCTGAGGTGTCCTGATGGCGAACGACCCGCCCACGATCCTCGTCGTCGACGACGAGCAGTCGTACCGCGATGCCCTCTCGGTGGCCCTCCAGCGCGAGGGCTTCATCGTCGAGACCGCCGCCGACGGTCCCGAAGCGATCGCCAAGTTCGACGCCACCCGTCCGGCGCTTGTACTGCTCGACGTGATGCTCCCGCAGATGTCGGGCATCGACGTGTGCCGAGAGATCCGTTCGCGTTCCCAGGTTCCCATCGTGATGGTCACCGCACGAAATGCCGAGATCGACGCGGTCGTTGGGCTCGAGATCGGTGCCGACGACTACATCACGAAGCCATTCCGCCTGCGCGAGCTCGTGGCTCGGGTACGAGCCGCGCTCCGCCGCGCTCCAGCACCCGAGCACCTCGCGGAGTCGAGCATCGACGTGGTCGAGATCGGGGACGTGCGGCTCGACGCCTCGCGCCACGAGGTCGCGGTCCGCGGCGAGCTGGTGCCGATGCCGCTCAAGGAGTTCGAGCTGCTCGAGCTCCTGCTCCTCAACGCCGGCCGGGTGCTCACTAGGGATGTCTTGATCGACCGCGTCTGGGGCCCGAACTACTACGGCGATACCAAGACGCTCGACGTCCACGTCAAGCGTCTCCGCTCCAAAGTCGAGCCCGATCCCGCCCGCCCCGTTCGGATCGTCACGGTCCGTGGCGTGGGGTACCGGTACGAGGTTCCGGAGCGGGTCGTCAGCTCGTCAGTCTGACCCAACGACATTCGCGTCAGCCACATGACGCGAGCGTGAACTCGCGGCGAAGCCTCGGCAGATTGCCTACCGAATGGGTCCCGGGCCTGTCACGGTGGCCACGTGGGATCACCCCCGATCGAGCTCGTCGTGATCGACCCGTCGGGCACCGTCACTCTCGACGACGATGTCGTCGGAACCGCGTTGACCGAAGCGGTGGGCGTGGCTGACCCGTCCATCGACGTATTCCTCCACGACGACTGGTCCAGCTACGCAACGCACACGCGAGGCATCTCCATCCTCGGGGTGCTCAGGTCCATGCTGGGAGACGACGAGCGCGCACAGTACGCCTTGCGCACGTTCGAGCTCGCGTTTCCGGCGATGCTCGCGCAAGGTGGTGTCGACCCAGTTCCTGGTGCCGAAGAAGCGTTCGCCACCTTGCGTCAGGCCGGTCGGCGAGTGTGCCTGATGTCGCGACTTCCACAGTCGTGCATCGAGGCCGTCGTCGATTCACTTGGTTGGCGCGATCTCGTCGACCTCACGATCGGGCCGACCAGCACGACGCGAACCCCCCCTCATCCCGATCTGGTGCTGTCGGCGATCATGCAGCTCGGGGTGAGCGGTGTTCGCGACGTCGCCGTTGTGGCCGACAGCGCCAACCCACTCGTCGCGGGCACGCGCGCCGGCGCCACGGCCGTCGTCGGCGTCATCGGCGGACGTCATGCGTGCGTCGAGCTCGAGCGCGTCCCGCACACGCACGTCGTGGGCTCGATCGAGGAGATTCCACACCTGCTCGATCTCGTCTCGACCCGCGTCGACGCCGCCTGACCTCAGGTTCGGCGGCCCCGCCCGAGGGTTTCTAGCGACTCGACGGTCGGAATGCTCACACTTCCGGAGGCGGGAAGTACTCGGCGTTCACGAACGCTCCGGCCTCAAGATCGAAGACCCATGTTCCTGCCTTCTCCATGCGCATCTCGGCGATTCGCACACCGTGATGTTCGGCGAAGACGAGCAGATTGCCGACCACATCGCCGTGCGTGCACAACAAGGCCGTCGCCTCCGCCACCTTGTCGACGAGCGCGAGCGACTCGTCAATGGGTGCACCCTCGCCGATCGCGTCCGACAGGTCGACCGGGAGGCGCAGGTGTTCCCCGAGCGGCTCCACCGTCTGGCGGCATCGGACGGCCGGGCTGCTCACGATCCTGGTGATGCCGTGCGCCGCGAGCGGATCGACGAGCGCCGCGGCTTGTCGACGTCCGGCCTTCGTCAACGGGCGCAGGTCCTGGTCGTCCGGCCACTTGTCGCGGTTGCCGGCCTTGGCGTGGCGAATGACGAAGAGCTTCAAGCCCGTACCTTCTCTAGCCGCTCGATCAGCACCCGGTCGTGTTCATAGGTCAGCAGCCTGTCCGCGTGCTGTACCGCGAGCCACACGATCTCGTCGACCTCTCGATTGGGAACGAAGTGGTCGCCGCGCTCGTTGTTCGGCAGGGCCATGGCCCAATAATGAACGATCTTGTCGCGCCCCATCGAGTCGCGGTACCTGACCGTACCGAGATCCGTCCCTAGGCTGCACTCGAAGCCGGTCTCCTCGGCGACCTCCCGCAACGCGGTCTCCTCGTCGCTCTCGCCCTTGTCCTGCTTGCCCTTCGGGAACGTCCAGTCGTCGTACTTCGGACGATGGACGAGCAGCACCTGCCGGGGACGCAGCGGGAGCCGCCCAGGTCGGCGCACCACGACGCCACCCGCAGCGCGTACTTCAGCGCTCATAGCCAGGCGCGGAGCTTCTTCTTGTCGGCGCTGTCCCACGTGGCGCGCCATCGCTTCCGAGCCGCGAGCGCGGCGGCGTGTTCGATCGCGGCGAGCTGGCCGGCGGCGAAGCCGATGCGCTCATCGTCGGTCTTGACCGCAGCATCGCGGAGCCATTCCGCCGCGACGACCGCGTCTTGGTGCTCGCCGAGCACATCTTGCGCGTCGACGAGCGCTCGCGCGAATGCACGGGCCCGGCGCCCGAAGGCTGGTTCCACGGCCTCAGTTGCGTAGCGAGCGCGCTTCACGTGGATGCGCACCTCGTGGAGTGACTCGTCGGGAGGATCCTTGGGCAGCGCGTCGACGGCGTTGCGCAGTGAGCGGACGGGACCGCGGACCAGGCTGCGCAGCACCGCGTCGTCGTCCCGTTCGTCGATGCGCAACAGGAGGCGAGGTCGCCGAGCCGCCGAGACAAGCTGGTCGAGCAGCGCGACGTAGCGGTCCGTCCGCATGCCCTCCAACAGCGCGTCGCGGGTGTCGGCGTGGCGCGCGCGGAGGTCGGCCAGGAGCTGCTCGGCAAAGTCGCGGTCGGCACTCGGGATGCGAGCGATGTTCTTCTCGAAGCGATCGAGCAGGACCTCGGCATCGCGGACCTCACCGAGCAAGCCGCCGAGCCATTGGAGCTCTTCTCGGAGTCGCATCGCCCAGGGCTCGTCGACGAGCTTGAGAAAGGTGCGGAGGTGGGAGCGCAGCTTCCGCGATGCCACGCGCATCTGGTGCACAGTCTCGGGGTCGTCGCCGAGGCGCGTCCCCGGGTCGTTGGCGATCAACGTAGCGGTCGCACCACCCAGCGCGCGACTGAGCGTCTGCGCGACGGCTCCGGCTCCGGTGAGGTCCGCACGCGGGGCGAAGTCGCTCGGTGCTGTGGCGCGCTCACCGAGGACGCGCACAATCGGAGCCTCGGGCTTGATGGGCTCGGCGCCGCCTGATCGCACGCGCGCGAGGAGGGCCGCGCGCTGTGGGCGCGTCGCGCTGTCCTCCCATTCGATCACGATCTCTCGGAGCTTCGGTACCGCGCTCTGGCCTTCGACCACTTCGATCTGCTCGTCGACGACGGCGCCGATCAGCGTGCCGCTGGCGCTATGGACTGGCACACGGCGCTGGGTCGCTCGCAACGTGACGATCGCGTCGAGCGCGGCACCTCGCGCGAAGGCGGTGATCACGTCAATGGCTGTCGCGGGTGGATGCTCGGCTTCACCGTCCCCAGGTTTCGGCACCGCTCCGAGCGGGACGGCACCGAGCGGGCGTGGAAGCTCGAGGTGCCAACCGTCGTCGGCGCGGTGAAGCGACACGCCGGCTCGGAGCAATCGCAGATCCTCCGCGTCCCAGTGCGTGGTGACATGTCGCGACGAGCTGGCCGTGCCCTCGAACACGTCGCCGCCGGCATCGGTGAGCGGCGGGAGTCGGAAGTCCGGCGGTGTTGCCATCCGGATGGTGCGCTTGCGTGCGTTCACGGGCGAACGGGCGCGCGCTCTGCCGCGAGCTCGCGGAAACGCTCTTGGGCATCGATGCCAGCTGTCGTCTCGACCTTGCGCCACGCGCCGTCGGCGCCGAGCTCCCACGCGAGCACGTCGTCGGCGAAGTCGGTGACGAGGATCTCCGCGAGTCGTGCCTTGAGAACGGGAGCGGTCACAGGAACGAGCGCTTCGACGCGGCGATCGAGGTTGCGCGGCATCCAATCGGCCGACCCGATGAGGTACTCGGCCGTGCCCTCGTCGGCGCCGAATCGGAAGAGGCGCGAGTGCTCGAGGTAACGCCCCACGATCGATCGCACGCGGATGTGCTCCGAGAGGCCCGGCACCTGGGGGCGCAAGCAGCACACGCCGCGCACGATGAGGTCGATCGGGGTGCCGGCGCTCGACGCGTCGTAGAGCTCGTCGATCAAGGTGGGATCGACGAGGCTGTTCATCTTCAGCGTGATGCGACCGTCCGCACCCTTGGCCGCTTCGGCCCGAATTCGATCGCGGAGCGCGGCGCGCATCTCTTGCGGCGCCACGATGATGCGGCGGTATCGGTGCGGGCGGCTGTAGCCGGTGAGGTGGTTGAAGAGCTCGGTGAGGTCGTCGCCGAGGTCGTCGTCGGAGGAGAGCAGCCCGAGATCCTCGTAGAGCGTGGCGGTCTGCGTGTTGTAGTTGCCGGTTCCCACGTGGCAGTAGCGGCGTATCCCGTCTTCCTCCTGGCGCACGACCAACACGATCTTGGCGTGCGTCTTGAGCCCGACGAGGCCATACACGACGTGCACGCCTGCTTCTTCGAGTGAGCGGGCGCGCTCGATGTTCGCTTGCTCGTCGAAGCGAGCCTTGAGCTCGACGAGTGCCACCACCTGCTTGCCCTCGCGGGCCGCGTCGACGAGTGATCGCACGATCGCGCTCTCCGGACCCGCGGTCCGGTAGATGGTCTGCTTGATCGCGAGCACATGCGGGTCGGCTGCGGCCTGGCGCACGAACGCTTCGACCGAGGTGGCGAACGAGTCGTAGGGATGATGCACGAGCACATCGCCGGCTCGCAGCACGCGGAAGATGTCGACGGGTTGATCCTCGGTCGCGGTGAGTCGCACATCGGTGCGCGGTGCCCACGGCTGGTCCTTGAGGTCGGGCCGGTCGAGGGCGTACACGTCCCAGAGACCTGCGAGATCGAGCGGGCCGTCGACGGTGACCACAGCCTCGGGAGCAAGCTCGAGCTCGCGGCAGAGCACGTCGAGGACTTCGTGCGTCATCGCCGCGTCGACCTCGAGGCGTACCGCTTGCGCGAACTTTCGTCTGCGGTGCAACACGCTCTCGATGGCTTCGAGCAGGTCTTCGTCCTCGTCGTCGAGCTCGAAGTCGACGTCGCGCGTCACACGGAACGGGTGGTGCGCAACGATCAGCATGCCCGGGAACAGCCGCTCGAGGTGTGCCGCGATGACCTGCTCGAGGGCGACGAACCGCTCCCCGTCGGCCAATGTGACGAACCGGGAGAGCGTGGGAGGCACCTTGACCCGTGCGAAGCGCGTCTCACCGGTCGACGGGTCCTCGACGACGACCGCGAGGTTCAGCGACAGGTTGGAGATGTACGGGAACGGGTGGGCCGGATCGACCGCCAGCGGGGTGAGGACCGGGTACACCCGGTCCTCGAACACGCGCGCCAACTCGGCGCGGTCGTCGTCGGTGAGCTCGGCCCATTCCGGGAAGCGGATCCCGGCTCCTTCGAGCTCGGGTGCGATGTCCTTGGTGAACACGGCGGACTGACGGTCGACGAGCGTCCGCACCTGCTCGCGAATCGCACGGACCGCTGCCGCAGGGTCGAGACCGTCGGGCGAGCGACTGCGGAAGCCGGCCTCGACCTGCTCTTGGAGCCCGGATACGCGCACCTGGAAGAACTCGTCGAGGTTCGAGGCGAAGATCGCAAGGAACTTCGCGCGCTCGAGCAGCGGTCGCGCCTGATCCTCGGCCAGCGCCAGCACGCGCGCGTTGAAGTCGAGCCATGACAGCTCGCGGTTGAGAAAGCGCGTCTCGTCGTTGGTATCGGGCGGCATTGCACCGCATCGTACCGGCGGACTGCGTTTTCGTCTCCAGGCGATGCCGCAAGGTGAACGACAGGTGAACGGTCCGCCGGCGGTCAAGGCCCCGACTACCTTCGACGCGGATGACCACGGCTCCCCGCCTCCCGCCCGACAAGCGGTTCGCCCCACCGACGCCCTTCGCGCGCCTCATGTGGACTCACGCGCTCAGTGCCTGTGGTGACGCGTGCTTTGCGGCATCGCTCGCCGGATCCATCTTCTTCGAAGGGCCGGCTTCGGGATCTCGAGAGAAGATCCTGCTCTACCTGCTGCTCACGATGGCGCCGTTCACGATCGTGGCGCCTGTCCTTGGTCCGATCCTCGACCGGAGCAAGGGCGGTCGGCGGCTCCTGATCATGCTCTCGTGCCTCGGTCGAGCCCTGCTGTGCCTCCTCATGTCGCGTTACATCTTGGAGCCATCACCCGAAGGCCTCTTGGTCTACCCGCTCGCGTTCAGCATCCTCGTGCTCGCCAAGGGGTACTCGGTTGCCAAGAGCTCGCTCGTTCCGTCGTTGGTCGACGACGAGGGTGAGCTCGTGCGCGCCAACTCGCGTTTGGCTCTGATCAGCGTGATCGCAACAGCAGTGGGCGGAGTACCTGCCTTCGGCATTCAACGGCTGCTCGGTTCCGACTATTCGCTGATCCTCGCGATGGGCGTGTTCGGCACCGCCGCTTTCTTCGCCATGAAGATCCCGAAGGTGGCGCTCGCGCCGCGCCCCGTCGAAGAGGCCGAGCTTGAGCGCGAGGAGCTCCATCTCCCGAGCATCCTGCTGGCCGGGAGTGTGATGGCGGTGATGCGAGCCGCTGTGGGCTTTCTCGCGTTCTTCACTGCGTTCGCTCTGAGGAAGGATCTCGTTGGGCTTGGAATCGCGGCCAGCTGCGGTATGACGGGCAGCTTTGTCGGCAATCTGGTCGCCCCGATGTTGCGAGAGCGAATGCGCGAGGAGGCCATGCTGGTGACCGCGGTACTCACGACGACTGCGCTCGTGGTGCTTGGTTTTGTGGCCGGCGGGGTATTCGGCTTCGCGATCTCGGGGTTCGCCGTGGGTGTCGGCGCGGCGTCCGGCAAGCTCGGGTTCGACAGCCTCCTCCAGCGCGACGGGCCCGACGCTGTGCGTGGCCGCGCGTTTGCGCGATTCGAGACACGGTTCCAGTTCGCTTGGGTGATCGGCGCGTTGCTCGGCATCATCCCACTCGACCAGAACATTGGGTTGCTAGCGCTCGGCGCGCTCGTCGGGTTCGCTGGCCTCTCGTACCTCGCCGCATTGCGAGCGGCGCGCGGGCGCGTCTACCGCACGACAATCCGTCCCAAGATGGTGGACAAGGCGTTCGACCGCGCGAAGTCCGAAGTCACGGCCTGGGGTCGGCGAAGCCCGGTGCGGCGACGACGTCCCGCAGGACGGCCGCGACGATTGCGCGGCACGTCTGCTGACGAGACGATCGACGACCGCCCCGAGAAAGCAACGCGACGTCGCCGCTAATCAGCGTGCCTGCGCGTCATGGGCATGCGAGGATGAGCACCGTGAGCGTCACCTTCCGCCCGATCGTTGCTGACGAGCTGCCTACGTTCGCGCGCGCGTCTTCGATCGGCTTCGGGGAGTCGGATGCCTGGTTCGAGCGGGAGCGGCCATGGGCTTCGGCTTCGGTGGAGCGAACGATCGCGGGGTTTGAAGGCGACACGATCGTCGCGACCAGCCGCAACTACCCGCTCGACATGACCGTGCCCGGTCGTGCGGTGCTACATGGTGCCGGGCTGAGCGCGGTCACGGTGCTCCCCACTCACCGCCGCCGCGGATTGCTCCGCGAGATGATGACGCGTCTCCTCGACGACGCCGCCGCGCACGACGAGCCGATCGCCATGCTGACGGCGAGTGAGGCATCGATCTATGCCCGCTTCGGGTTCGGTCCGAGCACGCGCGCGCTCAGCGTGCGGCTCGCGAAGTATGAGGTGGAGTTCTCACGGCCGCGACCCGATGGCCGCGTTCGGCTCGCCGACGTGGACGAGGCGAAGAAGATCGAGCCTGATGTGTTCGATCGCGTTCGTCGCGTCGCGCCAGGAGCCGTGTCGCGTCCCGATCTCTGGTGGTTCCACCACTACGACCCGTCGTTCGGTAACCGCTTCGACGTGCTCTACGAGTCCCCGTCGGGCTCCGTCGACGGCTACGTCACGTACTCGATCCGCGACAAGTGGGGTGCTGCAGGTGCGACCCATGTGCTCTCAATCCGCGAGCTCATCGCGTGTTCTCCCGACGCTGCACACGCGCTGTGGCGCTACCTGACCGAGATCGATCTTGTGCACACGATCATCGGGCACTCGGTGCCGCTCGACACGCCGCTGCCGTGGCTCCTCACGTCGCTGCGGGCCGTGAATGTGGAGTCGATCCACGACTCCCTCTGGACGCGTCTGCTCGATGTCCCAGCCGCGCTCGGCGCGCGCACGTACGCAGTCCCTGGGCGGCTCGTGTTGGGGATCGACGACGCGACGCGGCGCGGCGGCGCGGCCGACGGAACCTTCGCGGTCGACGGCGGACCCGACGGCGCGACGGTCACACGCGTCGACACGGAGCCCGATCTGGCGTGCGATATCGCGGTTGCTTCCACGGCATGGCT
>JANOHN010000048.1:0-1641 GCA_031406505.1 Acidimicrobiia bacterium
GGCCGTCGGATCCGATCTTCATCCACGCGATGTCGTCGCCGACGCACTCGGCCTTCCATCCCGGGACTGTGGGGATCAGCATCGCGAGGTTGGTCTTGCCGCACGCCGAGGGGAACGCGGCGCCGATGTAGAAGGTGCGACGCTTGGGTGACGTGAGCTTGAGGATCAACATGTGCTCGGCCAACCAGCCCTCGTCGCGAGCGATGATCGACGCGATCCGCAGCGCGAAGCACTTCTTGCCGAGCAGCGCGTTGCCGCCGTAGCCGGATCCGTACGACCAGATCTCGCGCGTCTCGGGGAAGTGGACGATCCACTTCTCGTCGGGGTTGCACGGCCAGATCGAGTCTTCTTCGCCGGCCTCGAGCGGTGCACCGAGGGAGTGCAGGCACGGCACGAACTCGCCGTCGGTGCCGAGCACCTCGAGCGCGGCGGTGCCGGCCCTGGTCATCGTGCGCATGCTCAGGGCCACGTAGGGAGAGTCGGTGAGCTCGACGCCGATGTAGGAGAGGGGCGAGCCGAGCGGGCCCATGCTGAACGGGACCACGTACATCGTGCGGCCGCGCATGCACCCTTGGAAGAGGTCATGGAGCTTCGGCCGCATCTCGGCCGGGGCCATCCAGTTGTTCGTGGGACCGGCGTCGGCTTCACGCTCGGAGCAGATGTAGGTGCGGTCCTCGACCCGGGCGACGTCGCTGGGGTCGGTGGTGGCCCAGTAAGAGCCGGGCTTCTTCTTCGGGTCGAGCTCGACGAGGGTGCCGGCCTCGACCAGCTGCTTGCACAGCAGCTCGAACTCGGCGTCGGATCCCTCGAGCCAATGCACCGACGCCGGTTCGCAGAGCTCCGCCATCGACTCCACCCATGCCACGAGGCGAGGGTGGGTGGTCGGGGCGTCGATGAGGACCGACACGCAGACTTCTCCCTGAGGCGAGAAAGGTCCGACGAGTCTACCGGCGCCCCTTCGGAGCCACCGAAGCGACTCCTCGGAGGACTGCGCCGGTCCCCAGGTAGGTTGGCCCCATGAGTTGGGTGTCGTGGATCGTCGTCGGGTTCCTCGCGGGGATCGCGGCCAAGGCGGTCACCGGGCAAGAGCGCCCGGGATGTCTCGGCACGATTGTGGTGGGCATCCTCGGTGGCCTGCTCGGCGGCACCATCTTCAAGGCAGCCGGCGACGAGGGCATCAACGACTTCAGCTTCCGCAGCCTGCTGGTTGCGTTCGTCGGCGCGTCGATCCTGCTCTTCGCGTGGAGCGTGGTGTCCAGGAACGAACGGACTGGCTAGTCGGTTCAGACCTGCGCGGTGGGGAGGCCCATGTCGGCCTCGGCGCCGATGCGAACTTGGGTGACCCGGCCGTCCGGGTCGAGCACGAAGTTCACGCGCTGACCTTGGCGCAGCATCCGGAAGATCGACCCGTCGAGCGCTCCGGCGGCGAGCACGAGCTCCGCCCGGTCGGCGTCGCGCCCGACCACGCCCTCGCCAGTCTGCGGGTCGTAGGTGCGCACGACGCCTTGCACCTTGGTCGCGCTCACTCAGCGGCCGGGATACCCGGCCGCTGCCCTACGGGGACGTTCGCCGCTCCGTGCATGTCAGGGCTTCTGCACCTTGCCGGCCTTCAGGCAGGAGGTGCACACGTGCAGGCGCTTC
>JANOHN010000055.1:0-7742 GCA_031406505.1 Acidimicrobiia bacterium
CTTCACCAAGATCTCAACCGCGAGCGCCGACTGGAATGAGACGCTCGCCAAGTACGACGTAGAGGTCATCGTCTGGGAGCGCCAACGAGTGCTCACCCAGCTCCTGAAGCTCGACGACAACTGGCGAGTCACGTACCAAGACGCCGACTACCTCGTCTTCGTCCGCTCCGACATCGCGTAACGCTCCCGCCGGACACGCTCCGGACGTGCTGGACGCCGGACATTGTTGCGGAGGGATCCACCGGCACTCCGGCCGAGGCCCCGCCCACCCACCGCCGGCTCCGCTTCGCTCCGCCGACGCCTCGGCCATGAGCACCGGCGGTCCCTCCGCTCCCACGTGAGCACGAGTACCTGGCGCGCGCGTAAGAGAGGACGCGACGAGGCCCGGAGGTTGGTGCCCTCCGGGCCTGTCTCTGGCTGTTCTTCGCTGCTGGCTATGGGTTGGGCGTTGCGCTCAACTTGCTGCCGGCGTTGTTGAACGATTCGGTGAGCTCGCCTCGCATGAACACCACCGCCGCAATCACGGCGAGGGCGATGAGCGACACCAGGAGGATGTACTCCACCAGGTTGGCGCCCTGTTCGTCACGGGAGAACCGAGCCGAAAACCAGTGTCGAAGCATGAACAGGTTCATGAGAACCCCCTTCTGGAAGGGGTCAGTTCCCGTTGCTGCTCAGCTTGGAGCCGGTCTCGTTGAACTTGTCGCTCACCTGACCACGCAGGAAGACGACAGCCGCGATCACGGCCAGGGCGATGAGCGCAACCAGGAGGATGTACTCCACCAGGTTGGCGCCCCGCTCGTCCTTCGTGAACTTGGCCTGCAGCCAAGTCTTGAGCACGAAGAGGTTCATGGTGCCCCTTTCGGGTATTTGGTGGGCCGGTGCCCAGTTAGCCCGGCCGACTCCAAATATCGGCACTCTCGGTGGCCGTCCTTGAACACTCTCCGTGAACCTTTACCTGACCTCCCGCTCACCTTCTGCACCGCCTTCTACCATCCCGGCCGTGTTGCTGGTTGGGCTCACCGGAGGGATCGGGTCGGGGAAGTCGACCGTGGCCGAGCTCCTCGCGGCCCGGGGGGCCTGGATCGTCGACGCCGACGCGGTCGCCCGGGCGGTGGTGGAGCCGGGCACTCCGGCGCTCGCGAAGCTGGTCGAGCGCTTCGGGCCTGAGATCCTCGACGCCGACGGGCGGCTCGATCGGCCTGCGCTCGGCCGGATCGCGTTCGCCGACGACGAGTCCCGCAAGGATCTCGAGGGGATCACGCACCCGGCGATCAACGAGGAGTTCATGCGTCGCATCCTCGAAGCGCCGGCAGAATCGATCGTGGTGTGCGACGTGCCGTTGCTCGTGGAGTCGCCGCAGGCTCGGGCTCGGGGTTATCCGGTTGTGCTGGTAGTCGAAGCGCCCCGTGAGATCCGCTTCGAGCGACTCGAAGGGCGAGGAGTGCCGCGGGCCGACGCCGAGGCGCGTATGGCCGCCCAGGCGTCCGACGGGGAACGGCGCGAGGTCGCCACACACGTGATCGAC
Organism: Acidimicrobiia bacterium; assembly: GCA_031406505.1. GTDB lineage: Bacteria > Actinomycetota > Acidimicrobiia > IMCC26256 > PALSA-555 > SHVJ01. The sequence continues at coordinate 1,526 of JANOHN010000055.1, forward strand.
AACTCGAGTGACATCGCCGCGCTGGAGCGCCAGGTCGACGAGGTCTGGACCGACCTCGTCAAGCGCGCCCAGGAGCTGCACGCGGCGGCCGCGGATAGCGGCAAGGAACGTCGCAGGGGGTCGGTACGATCTTGGTGTGCCGCCGTTCGAGCTCGTCTCCGACTTCGCTCCCGCGGGGGATCAGCCAGAAGCGATTGACGGGCTCGTCGCCGGGCTCGAAGCGGGGGAGCGGTACCAGACCCTCCTCGGGATCACCGGTTCTGGAAAGTCGTTCACGATCGCGGGAGTGATCGAGCGCGTGCAGCGACCCACGTTGGTGCTCGCACCGAACAAGAGCCTCGCCGCGCAGCTCGCAAGCGAGTTTCGCGACTTCTTCCCGAAGAACCGGGTCGAGTACTTCGTGTCGTACTACGACTACTACCAGCCCGAGGCGTACATGCCGACGACCGACACGTACATCGAGAAGGACTCGTCGATCAACGACGAGATTGATCGATTGCGGCACTCGGCCACGAGCGCGCTGATGTCGCGCCGCGATGTGCTCATCGTCGCGTCGGTGTCGGCCATCTACGGCCTCGGTGCACCCGACGAGTACGAACGCCAGTGCTTGATCCTCGACAAGGGGGAGGAGCGCGACCAACGCTCGATCCTCGGCCGACTCGTCGAGCTCCAGTACGAGCGCAACGACTACGACTTCGCCAGGAACAAGTTCCGAGTGCGGGGCGACACGATCGAGGTGTTCCCCGCCTACGAGGAACGCGCGATCCGCATCTCGCTGTTCGGCGACGAGGTCGAACGGATCGCCTCGGTCGACCCGTTGACCGGTGAGATCGTCGAAGAGCTCGACCGACTCGCGCTGTTTCCGGCGTCGCACTACGTCACGTCCGACACCCGGATGCGCACCGCCATCGACGGCATCGAGGCCGAGCTCGCGCACCGGCTCGCGGTGTTGGAGAAGGAAGACAAGCTGCTTGAAGCGCAGCGCCTGCGCATGCGGACCACCTACGACCTCGAGATGCTCCGCGAGGTAGGGGTGTGCTCGGGCATCGAGAACTACTCACGCCATCTCGACGGCCGCGCGGCCGGCCAGATGCCGTACACGCTGATCGACTACTTCCCCGACGACTTCCTCATGGTGCTCGATGAGTCGCACGTCGCGGTGCCGCAACTCCACGGTCAATACGAGGGTGACCGATCGCGCAAGGTCACGCTCGTCGATCACGGGTTCCGGTTGCCGTCGGCGATGGACAACCGCCCGCTGCGCTTCGAAGAGTTCGGCGAGAAGGTCGGCCAGGTCATCTTCATGTCGGCCACACCGAGCCCTTACGAGCTCGAGGTGTCGGGCAAGGTCGTCGAGCAGATCGTGCGCCCCACCGGGCTCGTTGATCCCGAAGTGATCGTGAAGCCCACGCGTGGCCAGATCGACGACCTCGTGGCGGAGATCCGCGAGCGGGAGGAGCGCGGTCAACGCGTGCTCGTCACCACGCTCACCAAGAAGATGTCCGAGGACCTCACGAACTATCTGCTCGAGCTCGACGTGCGGGTGCGCTACCTGCACAGCGAGGTCGACACGCTCGAACGTGTCGAGATCCTGCGCTCACTCCGACTCGGCGAGTTCGATGTGCTGGTCGGCATCAACCTCTTGCGAGAAGGACTCGACCTCCCTGAGGTGTCGCTCGTAGCGATCCTCGATGCCGACAAGGAAGGGTTCCTGCGGTCGTCAACGTCGCTCATCCAGACCATCGGTCGTGCAGCCCGCAACGTCGACGGTCAGGTGATCATGTACGCCGATCAGGTCACCGACTCGATGCGCCACGCCATCTCGGAGACGAACCGCCGGCGTAAGGCGCAGATGGCATACAACATCGAGCACAACATCGACCCGCAGACCATCCGCAAGAGCGTCACCGACATCATGGCGATGGTCCGGGCGCGCGACGGCGGCGACGACGCGCCCGCGAGCCGAGGCCGCGGTCGTCGGCGTGGGGCACAGCGTTCAGCGGTGTTCGATTTGGCCGGCGTTGCGCCCGACGAATTGGGGCGGCTGATCCAGTCGTTGCAAGAAGAGATGCACGAAGCCGCGAAGGAGCTGCACTTCGAAGAGGCAGCGCGGCTCCGAGACGAGATCACCGAGCTCAAGCGCGAGCTCAGGGCGGTCTCGTAGCTCGGAGTCACGCGGGGCCACCGGTGGCAGTGTCACACTCTCGTTCGTGGCTCGACCGCACCTCTTTCCCAAGTTCTCGGTCCGGAGTGCCGATCTCGGTCGTCGGCTTGACACGTTTCTCGTCGTCGCGGTGGCCTCGGTGCTGTTCAACCGGATCTTCCTGATCATCACCGGCTACCCGCAGCTCGGGAATGGCACCCTGCACATCTCGCACGCGATCTGGGGCGCGCTCATGATGGCCATCGCCATCATCTCGTCGATCGCGTTCCTCGGCCCGGCCACACGGAGCTTCGCGGCGTTCATCGGCGGTGCCGGCTTCGGCTGGTTCATCGACGAGCTGGGCAAGTTCATCACCCGCGACGTCAACTACTTCTTCCAGCCCACGTTCGCGCTCATCTACATGACGTTCGTGGTGATGTACCTGGTCTTCCGTTCATTGGAGCGACGCACGTATGGGCCCGACGAAGGCTTGCTCAACGGGCTCGAGGCGTTGAAGTCGGCCGCGCTCGGGCAGCTCGACGAGCCGAATCGCCGCGAGGCGCTCGCCCTGATGGACCGGACCCATCCGACCGGGCCACTCGCCGAGAAGGTGCGCGCTCTCCTTGATGACGCGCCTGCGCTTCCGCCGCGGACGTCCTCGTGGCCGACTCGCTTGGCGGAGACGGTGCGCGAGCGGTACCTCACGCTCGCAGACCACCCGAAGTTCCCCACCGTGGTGGATGCGCTGTTCGTGTTGTTCGCGATCATCGTGGTCACCGACGTGGTGGCCCTCGGGCTCGACGGGAAGGGCATCGTCACGTTCGCAGAGTGGGTGACGATCGTCAGCTCCGTCGCCGTCGCAGTCCACTTCGCCATCGGCGTGGTCATGTTGCACCGCTCACGGGCGGACGCCTACCGCTGGTTCGACCGCGGTCTGCTCATCCACATCTATGTGGTGCAGATCTTCGTGTTCGCGGAACGACAGCTCGCGGGAGCGATCGGGCTCGGGGTCACGCTCGTGGCGTGGATCCTGCTCCGGAGCGCGATGCGGGCCGAGCGCGACCGCACCGCGATGACCGCCTAGGCGCTCAACCAGCGGAGGCGAACATCCGTTCGCTCCGTAAGCGGCTTGGGTACTCTGCAGTTGTGGCGGAGCATGGGAATGGAGCGGCCGAGCGACCCGAAGGGCGGCCGCGGGTATCCCGCGGCCGAGCGAGCGCGACCAGAGCGTTGGATCACTCGATCACGATCCGGGGGGCCCGCGAGCACAACCTGAGGAACGTCGACCTGTCGCTGCCGCGCGACCGGCTCATCGTCTTCACGGGCATCTCGGGGTCGGGGAAGTCGTCGCTCGCGTTCGACACGATCTACGCCGAGGGTCAGCGTCGCTACGTCGAGTCGTTGTCCTCCTACGCGCGGCAGTTCCTCGGGCAGATGGACAAGCCCGACGTCGACTTCATCGAGGGTCTCTCGCCCGCGATCTCGATCGATCAGAAGTCGGCGTCGCGCAACCCGCGCTCCACGGTCGGCACGGTCACCGAGGTCTACGACTACCTCCGTCTGCTGTACGCGCGCATCGGCGTCCCGCACTGCCCCACGTGCGGTCGCGTGATCACCCGGCAGACGCCGCAACAGATCGTCGATCGGGTCCTCGAGCTCCCCGACGGCACACGCTTCCAAGTGCTTGCTCCCGTCGTGCGCGGGCGCAAGGGGGAGTACGACGCGTTGCTCAAGGAGCTCGCGTCGCAGGGCTTCACGCGGGCCAGGGTCGATGGCGAGCTCCACGAGCTCAGCGAGCAAGTGAAGCTGGCTCGCTACGAGCAGCACACGATCGAAGTGGTGGTCGACCGCCTCGTCAGCAAGCCCGGGATCGAGCGGCGGCTCACCGACTCACTCGAGACTGCACTCCGATTGGCCGAAGGCGTTGCTGAGGTCGAGATCGTCCCGCCGGAGGGCGAAGCCGCGTCCGAGACCCTCACGTTCTCCGAGCACCTCGCGTGCACGCACTGCGGCCTGTCGTTCGACGAGCTCGCACCACGCAACTTCTCGTTCAACTCGCCGTATGGCGCGTGCGAGCGATGCGACGGCTTGGGCACACGCTTCGAGGTCGACGCCGAGCTCGTGGTGCCCAACGACGACCTGTCGCTCGCCGACGGCGCGATCGGTCCGTGGTCAGGGTTCCGCAGTCGTTACTTCGACCGCGTCCTCGAAGCGGTCGCCGAGGAGTTCAGCTTCGAGACCGAGACGCCGTGGAAGAAGCTCGGCAAACGCGCTCGCAACGCCGTGTTGTTCGGGACCGGCGACCGCGCGGTGCACGTCACGTACCGGAACCGATATGGCCGTCAGCGCTCGTACCACACCGCGTTCGAAGGCGTAATCCCATGGTTGGAGCGCCGCCACTCGGATGCCGAGAGCGACCGTGCCCGCGAGCAGATCGAGGGCTACATGCGCGAGGTGCCGTGTCCCGCGTGCCACGGCGCGCGGCTTCGGCCGGCATCGCTCGCGGTAACCATTGGCGACAAGAGCATCTACGAAGTCGGTGAGCTCTCGATCAGCAAGGCGGCCACGTTTCTCGGCGGCCTCGAGCTCTCAGAGCGTGATCGGATCATCGCCGAGCGCGTGGTCAAGGAGGTCAACGAGCGCATGCGCTTCCTGCTCGACGTGGGGCTCGACTATCTCAACCTCAACCGCTCGTCGGCCACGCTGGCAGGGGGCGAGGCGCAGCGGATCCGACTGGCGTCGCAGGTGGGGAGCGGGTTGGTCGGCGTGCTGTACGTGCTCGACGAGCCGTCGATCGGCTTGCACCAGCGGGACAACCAACGGCTGATCGACACGCTCGTGCGTCTGCGCGACTTGGGGAACACCGTGATCGTTGTCGAGCACGACGAAGAGACGATCCGCGTTGCCGACTACGTGGTCGACATCGGCCCCGGTGCAGGTGAGCACGGCGGCGAGATCATCGCGGCGGGCACGCTCGACACGATGCTTGCCGAGCCACGCTCACTCACGGGCCAATACCTGTCGGGGTCGCGCACTATCCCCATTCCTGACCGTCGCCGTCCACCGGGTGACGCGTGGCTCGTCGTGCGCGACGCGCACGAGCACAACCTGCAAGGGATCGACGCCGGCTTCCCGGTCGGTTGCTTCGTGGCCGTCACCGGCGTGAGTGGCAGCGGCAAGTCCACGCTCGTGAACGACATCCTGTACCACGCGCTCATGCAGCGTGTGTACAAGTCGAAGACCGTCCCCGGTCGGCACAAGACGCTCGAGGGGGCCGAGCATCTCGACAAGGTGATCTTGATCGACCAGTCACCGATTGGGCGCACGCCGAGATCGAACCCGGCCACGTATACGAGCCTGTTCGACAAGGTGCGGGCCTTGTTCGCGGCCACGCAAGAAGCGAAGGTGCGCGGCTACTTGCCCGGACGCTTCTCGTTCAACGTCAAGGGCGGTCGCCGCGAGGCGTGCTCGGGTGACGGCACCATCAAGATCGAGATGCACTTCCTCCCCGACGTGTACGTGCCGTGCGAGGTGTGCAAGGGCGCGCGCTACAACCGCGACACGCTCGACATCACGTTCAAGGGCAAGAACGTCGCCGAAGTCCTCGACCTCTCGATCGAGGAGGCTTTGGAGTTCTTCGGCAATCAGCCCACGATCGCCCGCCATCTCGAATGCCTCAACGCCGTCGGGCTCGGCTACGTGCGTCTCGGGCAACCCGCGCCAACGCTCTCGGGCGGCGAGGCCCAGCGCATCAAGCTCGCGGCCGAGCTCTCGAAGGTCGCCACCGGGCGGACGCTCTACATCCTCGACGAGCCCACCACGGGGCTGCACATCCATGACGTGGCGAAGCTGCTCGAGGTGCTGCAGCGCCTCGCGGACGCCGGAAACACCGTGCTCGTGATCGAGCACAACCTCGACGTGATCAAGCAGTCCGACTGGGTCATCGACCTCGGCCCGGAGGGCGGCGATGCCGGTGGGCGCGTGATCGCGACCGGCACGCCCGAGCAGGTCGCCGGGGTGGCGGAGTCCTACACCGGCCAGTTTCTGCGCGGAGTCCTCGCTGAACCGGACGTG
>JANOHN010000072.1:0-6772 GCA_031406505.1 Acidimicrobiia bacterium
TCGAAGGTGCCGGTCGCCATCGGCCGCATCTCGTACGGCTTGTACCTCTGGCACTACCCGGTGTTCCTCACGCTGACTCGTGACGACGGCGGGCTCACGGTCTGGGCCACGGGCTGGTCGTTCTGGCCCTTGCTCGCCGTGCGGCTGGTCGTGACGTTCGCGTTGGCCGCGGCCTCGTTCTCCTTGGTCGAACGGCCGTTCCTGCGGCTCAAGCGCCGGTTCGAGCGGCTGGAGGACACGCCAGGATCTGGCGTCGTGCTCGCGCCGGGGGTGACAGTTCCGCAGTGACGGTCGTCGAGCATCCAGCCGACGCGGCCCAACCGGGACGCAGTCAGCACGCGCATTTCCCTGGGTTCGACGGCCTGCGCGCGATCGCGGCCTGTGCCGTGCTGGTGCACCACGGAGGGTTCGCGACCGGTTACAGCGGGAGCGGCCGGTTCGGTCAGCTCACCGCGCACGGCGACGCGGGCGTCTCGGTCTTCTTCCTGATCTCGGGGTTCTTGCTCTACCGGCCATTCGTGAACGCGCACCTGTCGGATCGGACTCCGACGAGCGCCGACCGGTTCTTGTGGCGCCGCGCGTTGCGCATCCTGCCGGCGTACTGGGTCGCGGTCGCGGGCATCTACCTCATCTTCGGGTTCGGAAGGGGAACGCTGCAAAACACCGGCGACTTCTTCGCATACTTCGGGCTCTTCCAGATCTACGACACGACGCGGTTCTTCAGCGGGGTGAATCAGACGTGGACACTCGCGACGGAGATGAGCTTCTATCTCTTCATTCCGCTCTATGCGATGGCGATCCGCCGCATCGGTCGTCGGCGACCCGAGCGGCGCGTTCGAGTCGAGATCTACGGGCTCGTCACCCTCGTCGTCGTCTGCGTCGTGTGGCGACTCGCGTGGTTCATGTACGACCCGTACTGGCAGCGCTACGGCGGGGGTACGGCGCCCACGAAGACCGCGCCGTTCGCTGGGCTGGCAACGCAGTACTGGCTGCCCACCCACTTCGACCTTTTCGCGCTGGGCATGGGACTGGCGCTCCTCAGCGTGTGGGCGGCGCGTCGCGACGTCACGCCTCGGTTCATCGAGCGGATCAGCCGTTGGCCTGGGTTGTGGTGGGCGCTTGCTGCATTCACGTACTGGGTGGTGAGCACCCGCGTCGGCCTGTCGCGCAACCTCGACGTCCTGACCGGCACGCAGACATTCGTGCGTCAGACGTTGTACGGCTTGACCGCGCTGTTCCTCCTCATCCCGGCGGTGTTCGGTGATCAGCAGCGCGGGTTGGTGCGACGGTTCTTGTGCTGCGCGCCGGTCGCCTACGTGGGGCTCATGTCGTACGGGATCTACCTCTGGCATCAGGCATGGCTGGGGCAGACGCGTGAGGAGTGGCTCGGATACCAGCAGCTGTTCCACGGGCCGATCGTGACAGTGCTCGTCATCGCGTTCGCGTTCACACTGCTCACTGCAACCGGGAGCTACTACCTCATCGAGCGACCGGTCTTGCGCTTCAAGGACCGACCGCCGTGGCGCCGCCGCACGGCCGCCGCTAGCCGCACATGAGCGCCACAAAGCAGGACGCGGCGGTGCCCGCGGGCGACACCGGATCAGCCGAGCGTGGCTTCTTCCCGTGCTTCAACGGCTACCGAGCGCTCGCGGCCGTGGCCGTGCTCGTGCTCCACACAACGTTCGTGAGCGGCACCATCGGCCGCGACCACGACCTCGGGCAGTTCCTCATCCGCCTCGACGTGGGCGTCTCGGTCTTCTTCCTCATCTCGGGGTTCTTGCTCTATCGCCCGTTCGTGCTCAGGCACCTCCGCGGGAACGAAGGGCCGGGGTTGCGCGACTACTTCCTCGGTCGCTTCCTGCGGATCTTCCCTGCGTACTGGGTGGCGCTGATCGCGGTCGTATGGGTGTTCAACCAAGACGGTCCGAAGCACAGCATCAACAACGTCGGCGACTTCATCTCGTACTTCGGATTGCTCCAGCAGTACACAGCCAGCCACGCGTACGGCGGCATCCAACAGGCCTGGACGTTGTGCGTCGAGATCGCGTTCTACCTCTTCCTTCCGCTGTGGGCGGTCGGTGTGCGGGCCGCAGCGCGCCGCTGGGGCAGCGTCGTGCGGGTCGAGCTCGTGGGTCTTGCCGTGCTCTTCGCGGCCGGTATCACGTACCGGATGGTCGTGCTCTCGATCAATCCACGGCCACTGATCGAGCTGTCGTGGTTGCCCGCGTTCTTCGACCAGTTCGCGCTCGGGATGCTGCTCGCCGTCGTGAGCGCCGGCATCGAGACCGGGACGGTGAAGTCGGGTGTTGCCGAAGCGGCCGGCCGGCGGCCGTGGGCATGCTGGGTGCTGGCCGGTGCCTCGTTCGTCGCGGTCTCGACGTTGTTCGACCTCCCGCTCGACTACCAGGAGCTCTCGCGAGGCCAATGGCTCGCGTGGACGTTGCTCTACGGGGCGACGGCGTTCTTCCTGCTCCTCCCGGGGATCTTCGGCAACCAGGACCGCGGCATCGTGCGCCGGGCCTTGCGCCACCCCGTGCTCGTGGGCACCGGCGTCGTGTCCTACGGCATCTACCTCTGGCACGAGCTGTGGCTCGGTCGGTTCTTCTCGTCGACGGGTCTCCCGGTGTTCCGCGCCAATGTGTTCGCCCTGCTGGGCTACGCCGGCATGTTGAGCGTGGTCGCCGCGATCCTGTCGTGGAACTTCATCGAGAGCCCGGCGCTGCGTCTGCGACGCGGGTTCTCCGGTTTGGCACGGAACGCGACGTCGACGGCCACGACGGCGGAAGGCGACGTCACTACGATGTGATCGATGGCCACGAGTGATGTTGTCGTGATCATCCCGGCGCACAACGAGGCGGCCACGGTAGGCGACGTCGTGCGGGCCGTGCGCGCAGAAGGCTTCCCGGTCGTGGTCGTCGACGATGGCTCGACCGACACGACCGCGGAGTGTGCGGCGGAAGCCGGTGCCGTGGTGTTGCCCCTGATCATCAACTTGGGTGTTGGTGGCGCGCTTCGGTGTGGGTTCCGGTACGCGGTGCAGAGCGGCTACCGGGTGGCAATCCAGTGCGACGCCGACGGCCAGCACGATCCGAAGAGCATGCACGCGCTCCTCAGCGCGATGGAGACCGAGCACGCCGACCTGGTCATCGGCAATCGGTTCGGCGCAGCCGGCGCGATGCCGATCTCGAGGTCTCGTCGGTTCGCGATGCGTGTGCTCGCGAGCGCGGCGCGTCGCGCTGTCGGCCGGGCGATCGAGGACGCGACCTCGGGCTTTCGTGCGGTGTCGTCGCCGCTGCTCCGCGAGTTCGCTCGCGAGTACCCGTCGCAATACCTCGGCGATACGTTCGAGGCCCTGGTTGCGAGCGCGCGGGCTGGGTACCGCGTGGTCTCGGTTCCGACGACGATCCACGAACGCCAGGGTGGCGTGCGATCGGCGGGTACGGCCGCGTCGCTCGCGTTCCTGGCTCGGGCGTTCCTCGTGGTCACTTTGAGGATCGGGACCCGCTATCGTCCCGCGGCGGCTGTCGATGATGCGCGCGTCGAAGGCTGAGCACGCTGCCCTCGGTGCTGTGACCCGCGCGTGAGGTGGTGACGAACCGTGCTGCTGGTATCACTCGGCCTGTTGTTCGCGTTGTTCATCGTGGTGCTGGCGCGCTATCAGCTCCTCACGCTCCGCTACACGCTCGGCTGGTTCCTCGTGGCGCTGTCGATCGGAGCGTCCGGCGCGTTGGGCTCGGTGGTGAAGCCGGTCGCCGAGGCGTTGGACCTCCGACCCATCGAGCTGTTGCTCGGAATCTCGTTGGCGATCCTGTTGCTCATCACGGTGCAGCTTTCGATCACCGCATCGGGGCTCACCAAGATGGTGCGCACGGTCACTGAGGCGCTCGCGCTCAACGAGGAGCGCATCCAGCGGCTCGAGCGCGGGGGTGCAGGTACGGGCGAGAGCGAGACCGAGGAGCCGGTGCCGTCGTGACGCAATGGCCCAAGGTGCTGCCGCCGTTGGCCGCCGAGGATCAAGCTGTCATCGACGACGCGATCCAGTGGTGGCACGAAGAGGTGCCGAGTAGCTACCAGCTCGTCGAGCGCTTCAACCACCGCTATGTCCTGCGCTCGTACCCGCCAGGGGAGGGGCGATTCCGCACGATCGAGATCGGTGCGGGGCTCGGCGAGCAGCTCCAGTTCGAGGACCTTTCGCGGCAGGACTACACGTGCGTGGAGCTACGCCCGGAGATGGCCGCCACGCTGCGCGAGCGGTTTCCCGACGTCCAGACGATCGTGGGCGATTGCCAGCAACGCCTTCCGTTCGACGACGGTCACTTCGATCGAGCCGTTGCGGTGCACGTGCTCGAGCACCTTCCCGACTTGCCGCGCGCACTCGACGAGGTGCATCGGCTTCTCCGTCCCGGCGGTCACCTCGGCATCGTGATCCCGTGCGATCCCGGGTTGGTCTATGGCCTCGGGCGGCGACTGACCGTGCAACGCCAGTTCGAGCGCCGGTACGGGATGCCGTATGAGGTGTTCGTGCGCCGAGAGCACATCAACGCGCCGGCCGAGATCATGAGCCTGGTGAAAGAGAGGTTCCGGATCACGCACAAGCGCTACTTCCCGTTGCGGATGCCGGTCGTGAACCTCAACGTCTGCCTCGGGATCACCGCCATCGCCGACGGCGACCACTGAATGCAAGGACCCGGCGGCTAGATTTCACAACCGTGCACTGGTCGACGCGGCGCTTCTTCGTGCTGCTCGGCACAGTCACTGCGCTCGGCTTGGCGGTTCGTCTCGCCTACACGATCGGCGTGCGCTGGGATCAGAACCTCTGGGGCGACGCGTTCACGTACCACTTCACCGCGAACGGCATCGCCGACGGCCATGGGTTCGCCACCTGGGTGCCGCGGAGCTTCACGAATCCCGACGCGATCATCCTGAGCGACCCGCGCTCATGGCACGGTGTCGTGTCGGTCGGACCCTCGGCCGACAACCCTCCGCTGTACCCGCTCTATCTCGCCGGGTGGTCGGTGTTGGGGCTGCGCACGTACCACTGGCACATGATCGCCTCGGTCATGTTGGGCGCGTCCGCCGTGTTCGTGATGGGGCTCGTCGGTCGGAAGATCATCGGGCCTCGCGGCGGCATCATCACCGCACTCATCGCGGCGGTCTACGCCAACTTCTGGGTCAACGACTCGGTCGGGACGTCGGAGTCGATGGGGATCCTCGCCAGCTCGATCGTGCTCCTGCTCACGTACCGGGCGTGGGAGTCGCCCACGGTGCAGCGAATCCTCGCGGTTGCCGCCATGTGCGGACTGTCCGGGCTGATCCGCTCCGAGTTCGTGTTGCTGCTCCCGTTGCTGATCATCCCGTTGCTGTTCCGCAAGCTGCGCGATCGGCCCATCAAGGAGCGCATCGGGCTGCTCCTGGCCTGCGGCGCGGTCGCGCTCCTCGTGATGTCGCCGTGGTTGATCCGCAACCTCACGAAGTTCGAGAAGCCGGTGCTGCTCGCAACGGATGCCGGTCTCAGCCTCGCCGCCACGAACTGCGACGAGACGTACTCCGGCGCGTCGCTCGGTTGGTGGAGCCCGTCGTGCGTCGTGAATGTCGCTCTCGTCAAACGCGACGGCGAGTGCCGCGCGGTGCGCGCGCATTCTGCCGTCGCCAAGCGACGCCAGACGTGCGACCCATCGGAGTCCGACGGTGTGTGGCGCCAGCGCGCCTTCGACTACATCGGTGACCATCTCGATCGCTTCCCGGTCGTTCTGCTCGCGCGGCTCGGGCGCATGTGGGAGCTGTATCACCCCGGATCACCCTGGGGTGAGATCAACGTCGATCAGAAGATCGCGTTCGACATCACCGAAGGGCGATCGGAGGGCGCGGCTCGGCTCGCGCTCGCGCAGTTCTACATGCTCGCCCCCTTCGCGATCGCCGGTGGTGTGCTCCTGTGGCGGAGGAAGCAGACGCTCGCGCCGCTCATCGCGCTCCCGATCCTCACGTCGATCACCGCGCTCTATGCCTTCGGCAACACGCGGTACCGCACCGTTGCGGAGCCGGCACTCGTCGCGCTCGGCGCCGTCACGGTCGAGGTGCTCATCGTGCGGTTCTGGGATCAGCGGCGCGCGCGGCGCGAAGAACCGTCGGAAGACCCGCCGCGCGCCGAAGAGCTCCAGCCCACCTAGGGGCGTACACTTGATGCCTCGCACCGCGGCAGGAGGGAAGTAGCTCAGCGTGTCCGATCCAGATGCCACCTTCGGCAACGCGCGCGCCGACGACGAGGCAGCAAAGCTCGGCGACATCGCTGCGGCCGTGGGTCTTGGTCGCGTGCACTTCCTCGCGTGGCGCGATCTCGACGACCCCGAAGCCGGGGGCTCGGAGGTCCACGCCCACGAGATCGCGCGCCGGTGGGCTCGTGCGGGCATCGAAGTTGGCATGCGAACGTCGTACGCGCCAGGGCTCTCGCAGGTCGCGTGGCGTGACGGGTACCGGGTGATCCGCAAGGCCGGTCGTTACCTCGTGTTCCCTCGCGCCGCAGTCAGCGAGGTGTTGGGCTGGCACGGCAAGCGCGACGCGCTGGTGGAGATCTGGAACGGCATGCCGTTCTTCTCGCCCATCTGGGCGCGCGGCCCGCGCATCGCGTTCGTGCACCATGTCCACGCAGAGATGTGGGACATGACGCTCGGTCCCAAGCTCGCCCGGCTCGGGCGCACGCTCGAGTCGCGCATCGCGCCAAAGATCTACCGCCGAACCCAGATCATGACGCCCTCCGCCTCGTCGAAGCGTGAGC
>JANOHN010000117.1:0-4635 GCA_031406505.1 Acidimicrobiia bacterium
GTGGCGCCACCGACCCGACGGCTCCGCACCTCGAGCGCGGGGCGCACGTTCTCGACCGCGCGCTTCAGGGTGGGGATGGGATCACCCCCGGTCTTCTGCTCGATCTCAACGAGCGCGTCGTATACGACCTTCTCGGCCAACGAGCGCTTGCCGCGCTGGAGCACCTTGTTCACGAGCTGGGTGACCACAACCGACCGGTACACCGGGTCGGGCAGGAGATCGCGCCGTGCAGCAGGACCCTTGCGAGGCATGGCTAGCCGTCCCGCTTGGCGCCGTAGCGGCTGCGCGCCTGCTTGCGGTCGGACACGCCGGCGGCGTCGAGCGCGCCGCGGATGATCTTGTAGCGCACACCCGGCAAGTCCTTCACGCGGCCACCACGCACGAGCACGATCGAGTGCTCCTGGAGGTTGTGACCGATCCCAGGGATGTAGGCCGTGACCTCGATGCCCGACGTGAGCCGCACGCGCGCCACCTTGCGGAGCGCAGAGTTGGGCTTCTTCGGGGTGTGAGTGAAGACGCGCGTGCAGACGCCACGGCGCTGGGGCGACCCCTTGAGCGCGGGCGTCTTGGACTTCTCACGCTTGGTCTCACGGCCCTTGCGGACCAGCTGCTGAATCGTGGGCAAGTGTTTCTTCTTTTCTGAGTGGATGACCTGTTCGGGCAAACCGGGAGAGGTTACTGCTACTCCTCGGTACCAGTCCCCTCGTATGCGGGATCGTCGACGACGGTGAGTGCCGCGGCGAACGGTTCCAGTGCAGGCTCGGCCGCTTCCGGCACAGGTGTCGGCGTGCCGATGGAGTCACGCAAGTACGCGGCCATCGCCTCGGCGTCGATGTCGGTTGAGTAGAAGGGCAACGGCTCGTAGTCGGGCGCCTCGGTCGTGATCTCCCGGTACACGGGCATGCCCGTGCCGGCCGGGATGAGCTTGCCGATGATCACGTTCTCCTTGAGCCCGAACAGTCCGTCGGTCTTGCCCTCGATCGCCGCTTCGGTGAGCACCCGCGTGGTCTCTTGGAACGAGGCCGCCGAGAGCCACGAGTCGGTAGCGAGCGACGCCTTGGTGATCCCCATGAGCTCGGGGCGACCTTCGGCGGGCTGCTTGCCGTCCTCGACGAGCGTGCGGTTGGTCTCGGCGTAGAGACGAGCGTCGACCTTCTGGCCCGGCAGGAACACCGACTCGCCCGGCTCCGAGACTGCGACGCGGCGCAGCATCTGGCGGACGATGACCTCGACGTGCTTGTCGTGGATCGACACGCCCTGCTCCCGGTACACCTTCTGCACCTCGTCGGCGAGGTACTGCTGCGTCTCCCGGATGCCCTTGACCTCGAGGATCTTCTTCGGGTCACGCGGCGTGTCGTCGTCGCCGGTGAGCTGATCGCCGGCGTTCACTTCGGCACCGTCGCGAACCTTGGGCCCGCGAGCACCGTCGTAGAGGTGGGCGCGCCGCGACACGACGTGCTCCTCTTCGGTGCCGTCGTTGGTAACCACGTAGATGGCGCGCTCGCCCTTCTCGGTCTCACCGAGTCGGACGACACCAGATGCCTCGGCGAGGACCGAGGCGCCCTTGGGCGTACGGGCCTCGAAGAGCTCGACGACTCGCGGGAGACCGTGCGTGATGTCCTCACCGGCAACACCGCCGGTGTGGAACGTCCGCATGGTCAGCTGGGTGCCGGGCTCGCCGATCGACTGCGCGGCGATGATCCCGACCGCCTCACCGAGGTCGACGGGCTTGCCGGTGGCGAGCATCGTGCCGTAGCAGAGCCCACACACACCTTCGAGTGATTCGCACGTGAGCACCGAGCGCACCCGCACTCGCCCGACGCCGTCCTTGCCGTCGTGGATGAGCTGCTCGACCTCTTCCTCGCGGATCTCGGTGTTGCGAGCCATCGTCGTGCCGTCGGCCAGCTTCACGTCCTCGACGAGGCAACGCGCATGCAATCGGGTGTCGAGCAAGCGGGTGTCGGTGTTGGGACCGAGGCCCTCGACCCAGATGCCGCGGGTCGTGCCGCAGTCCCACTCGCGCACGATGATCTCCTGCGCGACATCGACGAGACGACGCGTGAGGTACCCCGAGTCGGCAGTACGGAGCGCCGTGTCGGCCAGTCCCTTGCGAGCACCGTGCGTGGAGATGAAGTACTCGAGAACCGACAAGCCCTCACGGAAGCTCGACTTCACCGGGCGCGGGATGATCTCGCCGCGAGGGTTGGCCACGAGACCACGCATGCCGGCGATCTGACGCACCTGGACGATGTTCCCGCGAGCGCCCGAGCCCACCATCATGTCGATGGGGTTGAACTGCTCCGAGGACATCTCCTTCTCCATCGCCTCCCGAACCTGGTCGGTGGCGTCGGTCCAGATCTCGATCTCCTTCTGGCGTCGCTCATCGTCAGTGATGATCCCGCGGTCGTACTGCTGCTCGATCTTCTCGGCCTCGGCCTCGAAATGCTCGAGCAACGCACCCTTGGACTTCGGCGTCTTCACGTCGGACATCGAGATGGTGAGGCCGGCGCGGGTGGAGAACTCGAAGCCGAGCTCCTTGAGCTTGTCGAGGCTCGTGGCCACCTCGGCCCGCGAGTAGCGCTCGACGAGCTCACCGACGATCGCCGTGAGCTCACGCTTCTTGAGCCCGGTCCCGCCCGCGTTCGTGAACGTGAACGGGAAGTCGGGCGGGAACGCCTCGTTGAAGAGGAGTCGACCGAGCGTGCTCTCGACGAGCACGGTGCTGTGGCCGTTGTTCTCGACGCGCTTGAGGATCGGGCTCTCGGGATGCTTGTCGTTGCGTTCGGGGTAGTCCTCGATCGCGAATCGGGTCACCGGCATGCGCACCTTGATGCGCGCGTGAAGACCGATGCCGTCGGTGGACTCGCCCTCCTCGGGCACGAGCCGCTGGTCGTAGGCGAGCACGGCCTCGTCGAGGGACGCGAACACGCGACCTTCGCCCGGCGCGTTCTCGACCACCTCGGTGAGGTAGTAGCAGCCGATGATCATGTCCTGGCTGGGCACCGCGATCGGGCGGCCGTGCGCCGGCGACAGGATGTTGTGCGCCGAGAGCATGAGGATGCGCGCCTCGGCCTGCGCCTCCGACGACAGCGGGAGGTGTACGGCCATCTGGTCACCGTCGAAGTCGGCGTTGAACGCCGAGCAGACGAGTGGGTGGATCTGGATCGCCTTGCCCTCGACGAGCACCGGCTCGAACGCCTGGATGCCGAGGCGGTGAAGCGTGGGCGCGCGGTTCAGGAACACGGGGTGCTCCTTGATGACCTCTTCGAGCACGTCCCACACCTGCGGACGGGCGCGCTCGACCATGCGCTTGGCCGACTTGATGTTCTGCGCGAACTCGAGGTCGACGAGGCGCTTCATGACGAACGGCTTGAAGAGCTCGAGGGCCATCTGCTTGGGCAGACCGCACTGCTGGAGCTTGAGCTGCGGGCCGACGACGATGACCGAACGGCCGGAGTAGTCGACGCGCTTGCCGAGCAGGTTCTGACGGAACCGGCCCTGCTTGCCCTTGAGCATGTCGGAGAGCGACTTGAGCGCGCGGTTGCCGGGGCCCGTGACCGGGCGCCCACGGCGGCCGTTGTCGAACAGCGCGTCGACGGCCTCCTGGAGCATGCGCTTCTCGTTGTTGATGATGATCTCGGGCGCGCCGAGGTCGAGGAGCCGCTTCAGCCGGTTGTTGCGGTTGATCACCCGGCGGTAGAGGTCGTTGAGGTCGGACGTGGCGAACCGGCCACCGTCGAGCTGCACCATCGGGCGCAAGTCGGGCGGGATGACCGGGACGGCGTCGAGCACCATGCCCATCGGCGAGTTGATCGTGCGTCCGTGCATGTCGATCCGGTTGAACGCGGAGGTGACCTTGAGGCGCTTGATCGCCTTGGCCTTGCGCTGACCCTTGGCCGTGGCGATGACTTCCTTGAGGTTGGTCTCCTCGTCGGGCATCTCGAGCCGCGAGATGAGGTCCTTGACCGCCTCGGCGCCCATGTTGCCGGTGAAGTACTCGTCGTAGCGGTCGCGCAGCTCGCGCCACACGCGCTCGTCGTCGACGATCTGCTTCGGTGCGAGCTTCTCGAACGTCTTCCAGACCGCGGAGAGGTGATCGATCTCCGCAGCCGCGCGCTCGTTGATCTCCTCGAAGTCCTTGGCCCGCGCCTTCTCGGCGCGCTCGAGGTCGGCCTTGCGAGCCGACCCACTGGGCGCGGCCTTCTCCAGCTCGGCCAGCTCCTTCTCGAACTCCTGGTCGCGCGCCGCGAGGCGCGTGTCGCGCTCCTTCTCGAGGTCGCCCATCTCGGCCTTGATGTCGGCCTCGAGCTCGCCTTGATCCTTGTGGCGACGATCGACGTCGACCCACGTGATCAGGTGCGCGGCGAAGTAGATGACCTTCTCGAGCGTCTTCGGCGCGATGTCCAGCAGGTAGCCGAGCCGGCTCGGGACGCCCTTGAAGTACCAGATGTGCGTGACCGGCGCCGCGAGCTCGATGTGACCCATGCGCTCACGACGAACCTTGGAACGCGTGACCTCGACGCCGCAGCGCTCGCAGATGATTCCCTTGAAACGGACGCGCTTGTACTTGCCGCAGTAGCACTCCCAGTCCTTCGTGGGACCGAAGATCTTCTCGCAGAACAAGCCGTCCTTCTC
>JANOHN010000132.1:0-2832 GCA_031406505.1 Acidimicrobiia bacterium
GGCTTCCACGGTCGTGATCGCCGAGAGCAGGTCGGCACCAGGGTGGGCTCGCCGTTCGTCGACGAGCGGCGCGACGTACTCGGTGAACTCGGCATTCGCTCGGAGTGCCCCATCTGGATCGGTGGAGATCTTGAGCATCGCTTTGGCCCAGGCGGCCATCTTGTCCTCGTCGTCCCGCGGGATGCCCAGGATCTGAGTGATGATTCGCATCGGAAACTTCTTCGCGAAGGTCGCCATGAGGTCGGCCTCGCCGAGCGGCGCGAGCTCGTCGGCCAGCTCCTCGGCGACGGGCCGGAGGAGGGGCTCGACGTACCTCGGGATGGCCGTCCGGCGGAACGCGGGGGAGACGAGCCCTCGTTTCACCGTGTGCTCGTGCCCGTCGTAGCCCTGGATGTTCGGACCCATGTACGGGAAGGTCGCCGGTCGGACCGCCTCTGACTTCGAGAAGCGCGTGTCGTCGCGGAACGCGTCCATGACGTCCGCGTGGCGGAGCAGCACGCGGAACGTGCGCGAGCCGAACCGGAGCCGGGCGACACCCTTCTCGTCGCGAAGGCGCGCAAGACGACCCTGGTACCCGGTGAGCTCCGGGTCGCCGTAGTCGGTGTCGTCGTCGAGGTCGACCGCGTCCGTCCCGTTCATGGGCCGCATGGTACGGACGTCCCCGGGTTCACACCATCGCCGTCGTGGATAACGTGACGGGTGACGGCGGCCATCGCCGGTGAAGGGGGGCCACCGTGGGATCACGTGACGGGCGTTTGCGGCGACGTCGGCTGATCGGGGCCGTTCTCGCAGCACTCATGATCGTGGCGGGCTTCGCGACGACGGGAGGAGCTGAAGTCAGATCCGCCTCGAAGGTGTTGGAGACGATCGACGTGCCACCCGGCACGAAGCTCGCAGACATCACGTCGACCACCGTGCTCAAGCCCAAGAAGACCTACTCGATCACAGTGACGGGCACGGTGACGTACACCGCTACGAACGGCACCACGACCGTCGACGCCGTCTATTGCGTGACCGGGCCGTCGTGTGAGTACGACTCCAGCGGTAATCCCGTGACTCCCCCGAACTGGCACAGTGCCGGCGTACTCGGCATCCGCGATGCCGGGAACCTGTTCAGCTCGCTCGACGAGTTCACCGGCTGCTGCCCGCTCAAACGCCAGATCGCCTACAGCGATACGCACACGTACACGATCTCGTTCAAGGGCATCGCCGGGCCGATACAGCTCTACGACCCGAACTTCGAGAACGGGCAGATCGCGACGGCCACGGGCGGATGGCAGGTCGTGATCTCGCTCGGAAAGGTGAAGCCCACCAAGTCGTGCAAGCCGAAGACCCCACCCGAACCGTCAGGATGCAAGTAGAGCGGCAGAGCTCGCGGGGCAGACCTAGCGGCCTACCGGCAGCTCGACGGTCGTCGACTCGATGATGTCGACGTGCTCCGGCACGCCGTCTACGCCGATCTCGGACGCGACCTCCTCGACCACTTCCACGGCGTCGGTCACACCGTCGCCGGTGAGATCCACCGGAACGGCTTCGACGATCTGCACCGCGTCGGGGACGCCGTCGCCATCGAGATCGAGGTACTTCGTGTCCAGCTCCGCGGGCTCGTGGCCGACGCTCATTGGTTCGTTGTGAGTCATGAAAGCGTTGTACCCAGCATCGCCTCGATGTATCCACGCATCGGGTCGTCATCGGTGGCGAACACCTGCTCAGCCATCGGCCTGCCCCATGAGCGCACCATCAACAAGAGGTACCCGGATCACGGGCTGCTAACCACCACGCACTACTCTGCGGCCTCCCGTCTCAACCAGGAGCTCGCATGAAGCGCTTTGGTGCCGTCCTCGCAACGTCCGTGCTCGCCGGCTCACTCGTCGTGGCAATGGCCACCGGCGCCGGCGCGGCGCTGTCCGAGAAGGACTTCAAGAAGCAGGGCAACGCGATCTGCAAGCAAGGCAACATCGAGATCGATGAGATCGCCAACCGGGTGTTCGCTGATGCCGACCCAGAGCAGCCGCCCGACGCGGCGCACGTCGAGGCGTTCGTGGCGGAGTTCGTCCCGAACATCCAGGGTCAGATCGACGAGATCGGCGACCTCGACGCGCCGAAGAGCCTGAAGAAGAAGGTCGACGCCTTCTTGACCGAGGCTGAGCGCGCGCTCGGCGAAGTCGAGGACGACCCCCAGCTGCTGGCGTCGGAGGAGAGCGACGTCTTCGCGAAGACGAGCAAGCTCGCGAAGAAGGTCGGTTTGAAGGCGTGCGCCAACTAGCAAACCTTCCGACCCACTAGCAGGGCGATTTCGTTGAGCGCGACCGTGGGTCGGGTGCTCGAGATTGGGCGCTTCCCGGTCAAGTCGATGCTCGGTGATTCACCCGGACGCGCAACGTTCGACGCGTCGGGCGTGGTGGGCGATCGCACCCCTGCGCTCGTCGACGTCGCGTCGGGCAAGGTGGCCAGCGCCAAGGACCCGCGAGCGTGGGCGAGCCTGTTGACCTTCCGTGCGTGTCGGGACGGCGAGAACGGGACCGACTCGTCGGTGATCATCACGCTCCCCGACGGCAGCGAAGTTCGGGGCGACGACCGCGACGCGGATCAACGGCTGAGTGCGGCGATCGGGAGAGCAGTTCGGCTGCACTCTGAGCCCGTCGCCGACGCGGGCTACGACTACGTGTGGGAGATCGAAGGCATCGCTCCCGAGGAGGTCGTCACCGGTTCGCAGACCGGGACGACTGACGACGGCCAGCCGGTCAGCACCATGCCGCTCGGCGTCATGGCTCCCGGCACGTTCCAAGACGTCGCGCCCGTCACCGTCCTCACGACCGCCGCGCTCGCGGC
>JANOHN010000139.1:0-4930 GCA_031406505.1 Acidimicrobiia bacterium
CGTCGGCGAATGGGTTGTCGCTGGGGATCGAGTACGGCCTGCCGTCAGATGGCGATGGATCAATTCGCACGATCTTGCCGAGGAGCGTGCGCAACGACTGCCCATTGCCACCACGCGCGTGGCCCGGTCCCTCGTCGCCGCCGTTGCCACCGTCGCCGAGACCGAGGTACAGCATGCCGTCGGGCCCGAACGCGAGCTGACCACCGTTGTGGTTGGGCTGAGGCTGGCGGACGCCGAGGACGCGCCGACGCGATGACCGTGCCACATCACCGTCCTCGACCGCGTACTCCTCGACTCGCGTGTTCCCCGATGGGTCGCTGAAGTGCACGTAGAGGCGTGTGCCATCCGGCGAGAAGGCCAGGCCGAGCAGCCCCTGCTCGCCACCCGAGGTCACCCGGTCAGAGATGTCGAGGAACGTCGAGACGTTCCCGTCCGGGTCGACGGCCACGACGCGGCCGGCTTGCTCGGCCACGTACAGCGCATCGTCGTCGGAGCGGTTCGCCATGGCCGTCGGTGTGTCGACGTCGGCGAAGTGAACGAGACGAACGGACCCACGAAGTGATTGTGCGCCCGCGCCGGCGGACACAATGCTCGTGGCCAGGACCGCCGCGAGGGTCACGATCGTGGCCGACCGCCGGTTCATGCGGGGTCGATCCGGAATACGCCCTCGGTCTGCGAGATCACGTAGAGCTCGCCGTCGTTGTCCTGACCGAACGACGAGACGGATGCCGCGCTCACTCCGAGGTCCCGCACCACGGTCACGGTTCCGGCTTCGACGCGGATGGCACGGATCGCCGGGTTGCAGTAGTCGCTGAACACGTAAGCACCGACGAGATCCGGGATCTTCGTGCCGCGGTACACGAAGCCTCCGGTGATCGAGCAGTTGCCGTCGGCGTGCGAGGTCTCGAAGACGGGCGGCGCGGTGCTCCCAGGGGGTGCACCACCACGGAGGTCGTGGGTTCCCTCGAGCAGGTTCCAGCCGAAGTTGACCCCCGTGGATTGGTCGAACGCGACCATGTCGATCTCTTCCCACGACCCTTGGCCAACGTCGGCGATCCACATGTCGTTGGTCTGGCGGTCGAATGAGAAGCGCCACGGGTTGCGCAGTCCATAGACCCAGATCTCGGGGCGACCACCACCGGGGGCGAACGGGTTGTCTTGAGGGATCGTGTACGGCGCGTCGCCCGACGGCGCGGGGTCGATGCGCAGGATCTTCCCGAGCAACGTGTCGAGCGACTGCCCGTTCCCGCCCTCGGCGTGTCCCGATCCCACGTCGTTGCCGCCGCCGCCGTCGCCGAGCGCGAGGTACAGCATGCCATCGGGCCCGAACTCGAGTTGGCCCCCATTGTGGTTGGGCTGAGGTTGAGCCACGCTCAGCAGCACGCGACGCGTCGCGATGTCGGGACCGTCGTCGGCGAACGCGAACTCCTCGAGCGTCGTGTCGCCGTTCGGGTCGGAGTAGTGGACGTACAGCTTGGCGCCATCAGGCGAGAACGTGACGCCCAGCAGGCCGCGTTCGCCCCCGGCGCTGATGCGGTCAGCGAGGTCGAGCACGGTCCGGGTCTTGCCATCTTCAAATGCGACGAGCTGTCCGCTCTGCAGCGCGATGTAGAGCGCAGGGTCGCCATCTCGGATAGCCATCGCGGTGCCACCCGTGAGGTCGGACACCTTCGTGAGCACGACACGCACGGCATTGAGATCCGGCGCGGGTGCCGTCGTGGTCGTTGCCGGCGTGGTGGTGCTACTGGTGGCGGTTCGGGGCCTGGTTGCCGGCTCCGATCCACCGCCGCACGCGGTCAAGACCGTCGTGAAGAGCACCACCGCGAGGGGAGTGCGGTGCATGCAACGACGGTAGCGACCGTAGGGTCCAGATCTGCAGCAGTGCCTGCGAAGTCGTGTGCCACCATGGAACGGTGAAGTACCTCGTGCTCGTGCCCGACGGGTGCGCCGACGAGCCGCTCGAGGAGCTCGATGGCCGCACACCCCTCGAAGCCGCCGCGATGCCGCGATTGGCGGCAATTGCACGCCGCGCCGAGGTGGGGCGAGCCGCAGTGATCCCGGCCGGACTGCCGCCCGGGAGTGACGTGGGCAACATGTCGATCCTCGGGTACGACCCTGCTGAGTTCCATACCGGCCGCGCCCCGATCGAGGCCGCCGCGATGGGCGTGGAGCTCGCGCCCGACGAGGTTGCCTACCGGTGCAACCTCGTTACCGTCGATGCCGCGGGGACCATGGTCGACTTTGCCGCCGGTCACCCCACCGACGCGCAGAGCCATCCGATCGTCGCCGCGCTCGAGGCCGCGCTCGGTGGTGGACACGACGGCGTGCGCTTCCACCCGGGCGTCGAGTACCGCCACCTCTGTGTCGTGCCCCGCGATTGGGCCGAGGCAGAGTGCGTGCCTCCGCACGACCTCACCGGCCAGCCCGCGGTGCTGCCAACCGGTCCGGCGGCCGGCAAGTTGATCGCGCTCATGGACTCGTCGCGCGCGGTCGTGGGTGCGGTGGCGGCCGATGTGGGGTCGGACGCCACGCAGATCTGGCTGTGGGGTCAAGGTGCGCGTCCGGCGCTTCCGCGCTTCCAGGAGCGCTTCGGCGTGTCGGGTCGATTGAGCTCGGCCGTCGATCTCGTGCGCGGGCTCGGTGTGCTCACGGGCCTCGACGTCGTCGACGTTCCCGGCGCCACCGCCGGTTTCGACAACGACTACGGAGCGCAGCGCGATGCGTGCCTGGCTTCACTTGCCGACCGCGACTTCTTCCTGTTGCACGTGGAGGCCACCGACGAGGCTGGGCACGCGGGTGACGTGGGGGAGAAGGTGTTGGCCCTGGAGCGATGGGACCGCGAGATCATCGGTCCGCTGGTCGATGCCCTCGGCGACGAGCCGTACCGCATCCTCCTGTTGCCCGACCACGCAACGCCATGCGCGCTGCGAACCCACACGAGCGACGCGGTGCCCTATCTCGTGTTCGATTCCACGGCCGACGGCCCGGGCGGCGAGTACACGGAGCTGGCCGTTGCCGACCACCCACCCGTGGTTGCGCACCACCTCATGTCGAGGCTGCTCGCGCCCTGAGCGAGGTCGAGCTCCGCTAGCCCGAACCCACGTCGGAAGTCAGGCCCAGCTCGCGACCATCGGCGCGGCCTGTTCGAGCGCGACCCGCATCGCTTCCTCGCCGACCGGGGCAATCTCGTCGACCCGCTCGTACTCACCCAGCCCGAAGATCTCAACCGGCGGCTCGACGTAGATGTCACTCTGCGCTCGCGCGACCGCGCGCCCCGCAAGGCCGGTCACGAGCGCCGAACGGTTCAGCACCTGAAGGAGGTGCGGGAAGCCAGTGGCGTGGCGCTTGCTCGTGAGGCCCCTGACCTGGGCCAGCGGCGTCGGAGCTGCGGTGCCAGGCCCGACAAAGAAGTCCGACTGGCGCGACACGCTCACCGCGATCACCCGCGCGGCACCGCGGTCCCGCATCGGCACGACCGGGAGGTTGTCGAGCAGCGCGCCATCGCAGTGCAACGACCCATCGGGTCCGGGTACCGGCGGCCAGATGCCTGGCGGCGATGCCGTCGCGCGAGTCCATTGGGCGACTCGACCTCGCGACTGGAGCGCGAGCCGACACGCCGTCAGATCGGTGGTGGTGACGAAGCACGGGAGCCAGAGGTCTTCGAAATCGAGGCGCCCGAACATCGCCTCGAGCATCGCGGCGGCAGTTCGCTCCGAGAGCAATGAGAGCAACGGGAAGGTGAAGGCACGCGACACGTGCGCCTTCGTGAACCCTTCACGATTCCGAGCCTGAAGCTCGTCGGGCGTCCAGCCGGCAGCCACCTGCGCACTGACGATGCCCCCCGAGCTCGACCCCCCGACCGCGTCGATGGGGACACCGGCCTCGTGGAGCACGCGGTATGCACCCACATGGGCCATGCCGCGCGCGCCGCCGCCACCCAGCACTAGCCCGATGGCCAGGCCGAGCAGATGGCGAGCAGCGCGAGCGAAGTCGCCCGCGACACCGAGGCGGACATGGTGATGTGCATCGAAGCTTTCGACGAGACGCGCCGTGTTCACCGGGTGACGACGATGTTGAGGTTGCACCACGAGTGCGTGCACCCGCGGCGTGCAACCGGCCAGACTGAGCTGCTCGAGCACACCAAGCGCCTCGCGCACCTGTCCCGATGCGGTGGCGTCGCAGACGACGACGATCGCATCGGCCTGTCGCAATCCTCGCTGCACGATCGGGCCGCCGGTCGGGTCGACATCGAGCACCGTCACGCCGTGGCGCTCATCCTGCGCGTCGATCGTCCTGATCAAGGCCGGGAGCGATAGGCCCTCGCGCCCACTTGTCACGCGGGCGCGCTCGATCGGCGCGCGCGCTCCCAGCGCGTCCACGAACGCGTCGGCGGCCCCAGATCGATCGGTCGTGTCGAGCACCGCGATCGTGGAGACCCGGTCCTGGGCTGGGGGTCGCCCGGCGAGCGTTCGCTCGAGCCGCGCCGCGAGCACACCGACCATCGGCAACGTCACGTCGGGGTGACGATGGACGAGACGGTCGAAGGCTTGCGCGGTCAGGCGCACCACCTCGGTATCGCGCGCGGCTCGGACGGTCGCCGTGCGAGGCACGCCCGCGATCAATGCGAGCTCGCCGATCGGCTGACCGGGCCCCAGGTCGCCCACGACCTTCTCGACACCGTCCACGTTCCTCGTCACCGCCTTCGCCCGCCCGCGGATGATGAAGTACGCGCAATCACCCTCGTCGCCCTGCTCGACGATCGCCTCGCCACCGGGGACCCGGAGCCACTCGACTCGGTCCGCGAGCTCGGTCCGGCTCTCGTCCGACAGCGCCGCGAACGCGGGGATGCGGCCCAGCCGCTCAGCGGCGTCGCGCGGCGCGGCGATCGGTTCAGGCACCGCACCGACGCTACCCTTGCGGCGCGAGGCGG
>JANOHN010000149.1:0-3775 GCA_031406505.1 Acidimicrobiia bacterium
TGGATCGCCTTGATCGCCGCCACCATCTCCTGCATGCGCGGCACCGGGGTGCTCCAAGGCATCGAGTAGCGGTTCTCGATGTGGGGCCGGATCTGTGAGCCGAGCCCAAGGGCGAACCGTCCGTTCGACATGCGCTGAAGACCGTCCGCGGTTTGCGCCAGGTCCATCGGGTTGCGCGCGAACCCGATCGCGATGCTGGTGAACAGGGTGGCGTTCGTGGTGTGCTCGGCGGCCAGCGCGAGCGAGAAGAACGGTTCGTGTGCTGCTTCCGCGGTGTAGAGCCCGTTGAAACCGAGCGTTTCGAGTTCGCGCGCGACGCGCGGGATATCGGTAGCGGCGCCGCGCAGATGGTGGTCGATCAGCATGCGAGAGCGCGGACGATAGCCTCGCTTGCCGTGGCCGTTGACGGGCGTTACCCGGTGCTCGTCGGTGTTGGCTTCGCGACGCAGAACGTGGACGAGCCGGGTCAGGGCGCCGAGGTGATCGAGCTTATGGCGCAGGCCGCGACTGCCGCCGGCGACGACGCGGGTGCTCCCAAGATGCTGCAAGCGGTCCAACGGATCCTCGTGCCGCGCGGGACGTGGCGGTATCCCGCGCCCGGGCGCTTCGTCGCGAACCACATCGGCGCGCCCGGGGCGTACACCGCGCGCGTCGCTCTGGGCATTCCGCAGCAAAGTCTCATCAACGAGGCGCTGCGCGACATCGCCGAGGGCGACCTCGATGTTGCGATCGTCGTGGGTGGCGAGGCGCGACGTCGAGAGATGCTTGCTCGGCGTGCCGGTGTGGAGCTCCTGGAGTCGGAGCAGCACGAGCTTGAGCCGGACGAAGACCGACCGATGTCAGTCGTCGACGAGATGATGGCGCCGTCCGAGCGGGACGCCCGCGTCGTGCTGCCAATGCAGCAGTACGCACTCATCGAGAACGCACTGGGCCACGCCGAAGGACGTACTCCAGACGAGAACCAAGATGACATCGCGGCGCTCTACGCAGCCTTCGACGCCGTCGCCGGCTCCAACCCTCGGGCCGCGTTTCCCGGCGGGCGCACCGCGGAGTACCTGCGCACGCCGAGCCCGCGTAACCGACCGCTCGCGTTTCCGTACAACAAGTGGCACGTCACGCAGATGAACATTGACCAATCGGTCGCGCTGCTCTTCTCCTCGGCCGACATGGCTCGAGCGCACGGTATCGATCCAGATCGCTGGCTGTATCCGCACGTGGCACTCGAATCGAGCCTCGCGGTCTCGCTCTCACGGCGGCGCGACATGCATCGCTGGCCCGCGATGAAGGTGTTGGGCGACACTGCGGTCGGTCACCTCGGCCGTCCGCTCTCGAGCATGGAGCACGCGGAGCTTTACAGCTGCTTCCCGGTCGCGGTGCGCGTGCAACAGCGCGAGCTCGGCTTCCCGCTTGACTCAGTGCCCACGATCACCGGTGGGATGGCGTTCGCAGGCGGCCCGCTCAACAGCTTCGTGCTCCACGAGACGGGAGAGATGGCGATGCGCCTGCGTGACTGCCCGGGAGAATCCGGCGTCGTCGGCGCGGTCAGTGGCTTGCTCACGAAGCCGGGACTGTCGGTGTGGTCTACGCAGGCGCTCGAAGCCGGCCCGGTCGTTGCGGATCTCGCGGATCAAGCACGGGCGGCCACCCCCACGGTCGAGAGCATCGATGGCTACGAAGGCCCGGCGACGATCGCGACCTACACGGTCGAATACGACGACCAAGAGCCGGTGCGCGTCGTTGCGGTCGCCGACACACCCGACGGCGAACGTTGTGTCGCCATCGCTCCCGATCCGGAGCTCGCCGCGAGTGGCACGGTCGAAGACCTCATCGGCTCTGCGATCCGGGTCAAGGGCACTGCATTCGAAGGCTGAGCGCCGAGCGCAGGGCGGTTACCAGAGCTGATCGGTGTACGTGTCGGTGCCGGGCACCGTCGAGAGGAACGGCGACGCGAACACGATCTGACCGAGACCCGCCGCGGCGAACGACTCACCGAGGCCGGCGAAGTGCTCGTCGAACGTGGTGATCGGATCGTTCGGCACCCACGCCATGATCAACACGCGATCGGCGGCTTGCGAGTCGGGCACGTCGGCCGGGCGGTCGCCTCGCAGCGGGAGCGGCGTGCCGACCACCGCGACGTCGCCCGGGCAGGGCAGACCATCGAGCCACGCCGTTACCTGCGCGGCGTCCACGCCGTCGGTCATCTCGCCGATCAACGCGATCATCCCGGGGTACGCGCGGTCGAGCGCGAGCTCGGCGGGCATCGAGCTCCCGGGAGCGTTCGCCTCACCCGCGTACTCGTAGAGCGCGGTGTGGATGTGGTCGCGCTCCTCGAACATCCGGTCGTTCGCGTGCAGCCAGTTGACCTGCTCGACGCCCCACACGTTCCAGTCGTCGTGGTGCCCGTCGAGCACCCAGTACACCGCGAGGTACGACCCGATCGTCGGGTCGGGCGTGATCGGCGACTCCTTGGGGTAGCGACGCGCCTTGCACTCTTTCGTAGCGATGTAGCGGGCACCAGCGAATTGCCACTTGCCGACCATGCAGCCGGCGTAGAAGTGGTCGCGCTCGTACCAGCGGTTGTACGCGACCTCGTGCCCCTTGCGTGGCTCCACCATCGTGAAGAGCAGCGATCCGACTCGGATCTGTCGATCGTCACGAGGCACGTCGGGCGTCTGGTACCGCTTCTCGCTGGCCTTCACTGCTTCTCCTCCTCGGCGCGCGTTGCGAGCGCAGCCTTGTCGATCTTGAGCATTGCGGTCATGGGGAGGTCGTCGACGACGACGACTCGATCGGGTGCTTTGTAGTCCGCGATGTGGGCACGACACCACATCCGCACAGCTTCGAGCGAAAGGTCGGGTGTCCCAACCTGTCCGACCGCAGGTACGAGGAAGGCCACGCCGACCTCGCCGAGCATCGGATCTGGAGCTCCCACGACCGCGGCGCGTCCCACCGACGGATGCTCGGTGAGGACGGCTTCGACCTCGGCCGGGTACACGTTGTAGCCGCCGCGGATGTACATCTCCTTCAATCGTCCAACGATGCGCAGGTTGCCATCGGTCCCCACGAAGCCCAGGTCACCGGTGTGCAGCCATCCGTCCGCGTCGACGACCGTCGCCGTCAGCTCGGGGTCGCGCCAATAGCCAGTCATCATCGCGGGCGACCGGCAGACGACCTCGCCGACGTCGCCGACACCGAGTACTCGCCCGTGGTCGGGTGCACGGATCTCGAGCTCGACCTGGGCGGCCGGGCGCCCCACCGTGTGCGCGACGACCTCTGGCGGATCGTCGACGCGCGTGCCCGTAGTGACGCCTGCTTCTGTGCTCGTGTACCGCGTGAGCACCGGGCAACCGAGCACCTCGCGCATCCGCCCCACGAGCTCCGGAGCGATCGCCGCGGCACCGAGCCCCGCAAGGCGTACGCCGGAGAAGTCGGTGATCGCGAGGTCGGGATGCTCGAGCACGAGCTGCCACTGCGTCGGTACGCCGGTGGCCATCGTGACGCCTTCCTCGCGGATCAAGCGCAGCGACTCGGCTGCCGACCACGGCTCACCCGCGAGCACGACGGTGGTGGTGTTGGCGAGCTCGTCCCACATGCGCGTCATGTACCCGACGTGCGGGAACGGCAGCACGGACAGCCTGCGATCGCCCGGGTGCGTGAGCTCCCCGACGTTGCGCGAGATCGCGGCTTGGCGCTCGTGGTCGTACACGGCGCCCTTCGGCGCGCCGGTGGTGCCGCTGGTCCAGACGATGCAGGTGGCGTCGGACGCGTCGAGATG
>JANOHN010000168.1:0-28980 GCA_031406505.1 Acidimicrobiia bacterium
GTGCCGCCTTGCGTGAACGACGCTTAGACCGGCCGGCCGATCACCGTGCTGGCGGGGAGGCTCCGGTCGGCGATCGCCCGGGCCACCTCGATCAGCCGCTCGTTGTGGCTCCGGGCGTATTGACGGAGGCTCGTGAACGCCGCCTCCATCTCGAGACCGCTGGCCGCCGCGAGCACCCCTTTGGCCTGCTCGATGAGGACCCGGCTGTTGAGGGCGTACTGGAGCTGCTCGGCGACGAGCCGGCTCTCGCCCGCGGCGCGGTGCTGGAGGATCCCGATGGTGGCGACGTCCGCGAGCGACTGGGCCACGAGCAGGTCGTCGCCGTCGAGCAGACCGGGTTCGGCCCGTAGGAGGTTGAGGGAGCCGATGACCTCGTCGCGGAGGCGCATCGGAAGGGCGTACGCCGAGTTGAAGCCTGCGTCGATGGCCTCGGGCGCGAAGCGGGGCCAACGGCTCAGAGCCTGTTGGAGATCGTCTTCGCGCACGGGGACCCTGTTCCGGAAGCAGTCCACGCACGGGCCGTCGTCGTGCTGGAGCTCGAACAGCTCGAGGAGTTTCATGGCGTGACTCGACGACGCAGCAACCCGCAGGACGCCGTCCGAGTCGGCCAGCATCAGCCCGGCTTCGGACACCGCGAGGAGCTCCACGCATCGGCCCGCGAGCATGGTGAGGAAATCAACGACGTCGAAGTCGGCGACGAGGGTGTCGGAGACGTCGACGAACGCTCGGGCCAGCATCGTCTCTCGAGATGCCACCGCCCACCTCTTCAATGTTGTTCGTCCTCGGCCCTCGAGGACTCAGACCATTGTTAATCGATGAGCAGACGCCGCGCCACGACATCCTGGGCGACCTCGTTGACGAGGCGCTTCTGGGCGTAGGTGTATGCACGCAGACGAATGAGCGCGTCGGTGATCGGGACGGCGAGCTGCACCGAGAGCATCCCTGAGGCCTGATGCACCACCGCGCGCAGGTTCTCGACCGTGTCGAGCTCGGAAGCAAGTGCATCGAGCGGTGCACCGGCCTGGAGCTCGAGGATCTCGTGGGTGACCACGTCGGCCATGACGAGGGCGTCGGCGAGCTGCACCTCGCTCAGCTCCCCAGGCCGATCGAGGTACACGTCGAGGGCGCCGAGGCGGATCTCGCCGATCTGGAGCGGGAACCCGAAGATGGCCTCCACGCCGGCTTCCACTGCCGGCGGGGTGAACGAGGGCCACCGCGGCGTCACCGGATCGGCCAGTGAGGGCTCGAAGACAGGCTTGCCGAGGTGATAGGAATCGAGACAGGGGCCTTCGCCCAGTGTGAATTGGAGCTCCTCGACCACTCCCATCGTGGCGTCGGAGCTCCCGAGGGTCCCGCGGTGTCCACCGTCCACCATGATCATGATTCCTGCGCCCGTGACGCCGAGCACGTTGACGCAGGCGTCGACCAGACGGGCCCCCGAGCCGTGTCCAGCCTCACGATCGTCGGTGAGCCCGTGGAGAATCCCCAAGAGTTGTTCCTGCTGCATGGCTCGGACCCTTCCTCACGGCCGCGTCGAGGCAGGTGGAGAAAGCGCAACAGGGTCTGGGTCGAGCCGACGGACGACGCGTGATCCGCCAGTTCGGAGCGTACCCCTTGTGGGCTCGAGTTGGCACTCGATGTCGGTGGTTGCCCACCCACGCACGGTGATCTGTGGTCGCTCACCCACTCCTAGCGCGACCGGATCATTTGCGCTAGGTTCTCCCTTGTCTCGCTGCTCCGGTCCCTGGCAGCCCTCCAGCTCTTGGAAGGCGCGCATGGGACCCAGCCGACAGCACCCCACCACCACCACCTTCGTCAACTTCGCCCCAGGGCCGCTGCGCGGGTGCGATGCTTCCCACGCCAAGGTGCGGAACCCATCCACCTCGGCGTGGCGCAGCAACCTCCTCGTGCGCATAGGCCTCCTGGCCTCGATCAGCTGCGTTGCTGCGGTGAAGTTCCTATGACCAGCTCGTCCCGCGAGATGGCTCCACCCAAGGAGACCGCTACGGGCTGAAGATCGCCGCGGTTCCTCCGCGGGCTTGGGAACGACCGGTGCCCCCGCCCCTATGCCACCGATCGTGACCCGGCCTGCGGGGGCCGCGGCTCTTTTGCGGCGATCAGGGCGCGGGCCACTCGATCGTGACGGTCTTCGCGGGGTCCGGGTGCTTTTCCAGCCACGCGCGTGCGAACTCGCACTCGGGAACCACGATCAATCCACGCTCCGCTGCATCTTCGATGGCTGCTGCAACGAGCTTGCCGCCGATGCCTTCGCCTTCGAGCTCGTCGGGCACACCCGTGTGTACCAGGACGAGACGCTCGTCGTCCCGGCGGTAGGTGAGCTCGGCGAGGTGGCCGTCGACGGTGACCTCGAAGCGCGACGCGGCCGCGTTGTCGATTGCGGGTGGAATCGCAGTCACGCACCCATAGTGCCAGGATTCCGCGGGGGCTCAGATCCGGGATCGAAGTGCGGCGTCGTCGGTTTCGATCGCGGCGCGAATGGCTTGCAGAGCCTGGTCGCGCGCGCGGAGCTTGCTCGCTGCGTGCGCGTCGAGATCGAGCGCGGCCAACGATTCGGCGGTGCTCCGCGCGACGTCGTGCAACTCGTCGACTGGCACCAGCCGATCGAGGAAGCCTGCGATCACGGCGACGTCGTCCGCCGCGTACTGCTCGGCCAGGATGACAGCACGGTTGAAGTGCGCGGGCGCGAGCCGTTGCCGACAGATCTCGATCGCGGTCCACGGCATCGTGAGCCCGAGAGCAACTTCGTTCGCGATGATCTTGAACGGACCCACCGCGCCGACCCGATAGTCGCCCGAGAGAAGCAAGAACACCCCCATTGCAACCACGTGGCCTGAACACGCCATGACCACCGGCATGGGGAACGACAAGATCCGCTCGGACAGCTCGAAGCCGGAGCGCACCATGGCCGGGGCGTCGGGGCCGCCGGCGCGCAGCACCGCCAGGTCGAACCCCGCGGAGAACATCCCTGCACGACCGGTGAGCACGACCACGGCGCGATCAGCCTCGGCTCGATCGAGCGCAACGCCCAACTCGGCCAGCATCGCCGGCGAGAGCACATTCGCCTTGCCGTCATCCATCGTGATCGTGGCGATCGAGCCTTCAAGGCGATACGTGACAAGCGTTCCCATGACCGACCTCCCACCCGGCCTGGGAACAGTAATTGCCGTCGGGCGCTCCGTGAGCTGGAGCAGGGCAGCTACTCGCGGGGATCGGGCTGGCTCGGAGCGTCTGCCTTCGCCGCCTCCATCTTCTCGCCGAGCTCGGCGAGGTCGTTGCGCCCGACTGCCTCACGCACCTTCGGGAACCAGTCGTCCTCTTCTTCACCGGCGTGGTGCTCAACGACGTCCTTGAGGACGGTGACCTTGGCGTCATACATCTCGTCGTCCGGACTCATGGCCGCGAGCTCGGCCATCGTCACCTTCAGCACGTGGTGCTCTTCGATGCCTTCTTTGACGTCGTCCTCGACGTCGGGCACCCGCTCCACCGAGAACGGATAGAAGAGGGTCTCCTCGATGAATGCGTGGGCGGTGAGCTCCTTGGCGATCTTCTCCACCAACGCTTGCTTCTTCGTGGTGGCTTGATCACCCAGGTTGTCGAATTCCTTGAACAGCTTGGAGACCGCTTCGTGGTCGTCCTTCAACAAGGTGATCGCGTCCATGTCTCTCCTTCGTACTCGCGGGGCTATGAGCAGGAGAGAGATGCCCACCGCCGCGGGGTTCCAAACCCCGACTCGGCCGGTTCGCTTTATGCCTTCGCGAACTGGCTGGTCGCGACGAATGGGCCCTTCGGCGTTCGGCTTCCGCCCTGATGCTCGATCGTGATCGCATAGCTGGATGCCCGCTCACCGGTGCTCCCGTGCATCTCGGACGCGCCCGGTGACCGTCCGAGGACACCTTGGGAGACCGCGCCTGACGGGGTGATCGCCCAGAGCTGATAGGTACGGCGATCGCCGATCGGCGTCAGCTTCGTGTCGACGACGTACCCGCGCCCGTCGGAGTACACCACGAGTCGCGCGGCAACCTTGCCGTCAGGCGTGCGCAGATCCACGCGCCGGGTACCGGGATCGTCCATCGCGGCGCGCGCGGCGGCCTCGACGGACGCTCCTCCCGACCCGTTGTTGAGGATCGTCGCCGTTCCGATGACACCCACCGCCACGACAGCCGCGACCGCGACGAGCTGGCGAACGCGGCGTCGGCTCGCGAGCAGCACTGGTGGGCTGAAGTCCTTGGAGGGGTGCGAATCGACAAGATCCGCATCGACCTCGGCCCGGATGCGCTCCCATACCTCCCCGGATGGCCGAATGTCGGAACGCGCCAGCCATGCTGCCCCGAACTGGAGTGCATGGAGCTCGGCGCGCGCGTCCTGATCGACCAAGAGCAGCGCTTCGACTCGCGCTCGCTCGTCCGGTTCCAAAGCACCGAGCGCGTACGCACCGAGCAGCTCGCGGGTGTCGTCGGAGCTCAAGTCGCGTCCCACGCCCCACCTCCAATGTCCACCGCGAGGAGCCGGTCGCGGAGTTGCAACAATCCGGATCGAATTCGACTCTTGATCGTGCCTTCCGGTTCTCCGAGCATGCTTGCGACCTGTCGGTAGGTATAGCCGCCGTAGTATGCGAGCTCGATGGCTTCGCGCTCCCCTTCGGTGAGCGAGTCGAGCGCGTCACGCAGATGATCGGCGAGCAGTAGCTCCCAAACCTCACGATCGACGTCGTCACTCCCGACGGACTCGAGCCGAGCCTTTCGGTCCTCGCGCCCTCTTCGGGCCGTCTCGCTCCGTATCAGCTCGATCGCCCGAGCGCGAGCGTCGATGAGCAAGTACGCGCGCAGGGACGCTCGCGCCGCATCGAACCGCTCTGGGCGGCGCCACAGCCGGAGGAATACCTCCTGCACCACTTCCTCGGCCAGAGCAACGTCGAGGGTCACGCGCCTCGCCATCCCCAGCACCGCAATCGAATGCCGCCGATATGCCGCCTCGAGCGCATCCGGCCGACCGGCGGCTACGGCCGCGACTAGCTCAGCATCGCCAGCCGAGTCGAGGCAGAGGGGATCCACGCAGGGTGTTCGCGACCGAACAGGCTCTTGGATGACGAGCGTGCAAGATTCCGCGGTTTACGGGTCCCAGACCTCGGGAGTCGGAACACCGAGCCGTACCGCGAGGGCAGCTGCATCGTCGCGTTGGAGGTACGTGAAGTAGGGGTTCTGCTGAAACGCCCGAGTCAGCGCAGCGCGGGCGGCGTCGAGCTCCCCGTTCGCTTCCAAGACGGCTGCGGCGTGGTAGTGGAGCACGGCGTCCGAGGTTCCCAGGCGCAATGCCTGGTCGACGAACGGTCGCGCCGCGACTGGGTCGCCGGCCAAGAGCAGCGTCCACGCCATCGCATCGGCGACATGGATGCTTTCGGGACGGGCCGCATACGCGAGTCGGGCGCGTTCGACGGCCAGGGCCAAGGTGAACGGGTCCTGTGCGTGATCAGCCTCGAAGCTTGCGACTTCCAGATCGGTCACCTCACCGGACTGTTCCGCGTCGCGATAGGCATCGCGCACGAGACCGTAGGAACGTTCAGCATCGGCAGTGCGGCCGACAAACATCTGCAGGTCACCCAGAAGGATGATCGCGGCGGGCAGTCGCGAGTACTCCAACGTGCCCGTCAGCAGATCGATGGCGGCTTCGTACTGTCCGTAGGCTGCGAGCACGCGAGCGCGGCCGAACTCGGCAAACACCAGTTGCGGTCGACGGGTCAAGGACCGCGCGTACTCGGCGTCGGCGGCAACGAGGTCGGCCCGCTTGAGCGCGAGATCACCGACGAAGGCTCCGATACGCGCGAGCTCGAAGGAAGAACCGCCACCCGCGACCGCTGCTTCACGCATGGCCACTAGCGCGCCCTCATCGTCGCCATGAAGCTCCCGCAGGTATGAGGCGCGCGAGTAGCTCGGGAGACCCGGACGCCGGTCGAGGAGCTCCTGGAGATACGCGCCAGCTTCCTCATAGCGGCCCAGCTCAACGGTCGCGTCGACCAGCACGGCGAGCGCATCTGGTTGCGCAGGGTTGCGATCGTGCACCCGACGCCCGTAATCGAGTGCCAACGCGAACTGATGGCGACTCAGCGCAAGGACGCCGCGCGCGATCAAGGTGCGGTCGAGGTCAGGTGCCATCTTGTCGACGCGGTCGAGCAGCGCCTCGGCGGGGGGGAAATAGGAGGTGTCCTCAACCTGGATCGCGGTGGTGATGTAGGCGGCAGCGAGTGACTGAAGCGCTTCCTGGTCGTTCGGCCTCCGCTCGACGGCGCGTTCGAGTCGGGCCAGCGTCGCTTCGGGGCTGGCAGCAGCGCGGGTCACACCGGAGGTCGCTCCGGTTTCGACCGATGGCTGGAACAGCACGAAGCGGCCTACCGCGAATCCCACGACGACGATCGTCGTGACCGCGATCAGGCCGAGCCGGCGCGGGCCGCGCTGGGCCGGCGGGTGCAGGGCGTTGGGGTGAAGCGCGCCGATCGTCGTCATGTGTGCTTTCGACCCTCCAGGCAAAGTGAGCGAGGTGGGGGTCCCGGAGGACCCC
This sequence comes from Acidimicrobiia bacterium, assembly GCA_031406505.1. Taxonomy (GTDB): domain Bacteria; phylum Actinomycetota; class Acidimicrobiia; order IMCC26256; family PALSA-555; genus SHVJ01. The sequence continues at coordinate 6,574 of JANOHN010000168.1, forward strand.
CACCTGCTCAGCATTGGAACCGACGAGCTACTTGGAGCTGTAGCCCTGGTGCGGGGGTGCGAGGTACGGGAACACCCCGAGGAAGGCAACGTCGTTCCCATCGACTCCATCCGTCAGCGCGTTGTTCGGCGCCTTGTTGAAGTCGGGAGTGAACGGCGTGCCGCCCGCAAGTGCCCGCAGCTCGATGTCGGTCACGTCGTCGATGAGCCGACGACCGTTCGGGAACCCGTCGTTCTGCCCGGCGAGCAGGCCAAGACGGTCCTGATCCGCAAGCGACGTGGGAGCGATCGACGTGTTCAGTCGAATCATCTCCGACGGCTTGCCCTTCTTCGGCTGGTTCAGATCCGGAACGCCCGTGAGGAAGATCGTGACGATGTCGTCACGAGGTGCCTCGGGGACCGTGACTCCGGGGTAGAGCACGGGGATGAGCCGCGCCACCTCGGGGTCTTCGACCGCCGCCAGGAACTGCGCGTCGTCGGCCGGCTTGGAGGAGTTGAAGAGATCCTTCGCACCGAGCGGCGCGACGACCTCGTTCACCAACGGCATGCCGAGGCGCGAGACCTGCGTGAACTTGCCCTTGTCCTTGACCTTCCCGCCACCGAACACCTTGGTGGAGTAACGGTCGGTCGAGGACCACACGCCGATGACCGGATCATCCTCGGTCACATCGGCGATCGGTACCTGGAGCACCACGGAGTGCACGTTGAAGCCGGCAAGGCCGTCGACCCCAGACTCTTCCGGCAGCTCGACCAGGTGAGCCGAGTTCAACGGCCGGAGGCCGGCGAGGTCGAACACGGAACCGAGGTCCACGAAGAACGGGTCATCGCGCGGGCCGGCGAAAGACTGACCACCGTCGGGCAGCTCGACCACCGCTTCCGCGGCCAGGGCGTCATAGTCCGGCATCGAACGAGGACCGATGTTGGCCGGTGCGACCGGTGCATCCTTGAGCAACACCGTGCGCTTGCCGTCGACAACCGCGGACAGCTGGTACGTCTGCTTGACGTTCAGCGTGTCGTCCGCGATCGACTCGACCGGGCCGGTGTTGTAGAGGAACGTGTTCGGTTCGCCGACGGTCGTCTTGAACCGCCACTCGTACACAATGTCGGCGACGGCATCGCCGTCGTTGTCGACATTGATCTTGTAGAGGACGTCGTCGCCGAACGAGCTGAAGTTCGGACCGCCCGCAGGCACCTCGAACGGAATCCAGTTCGCGGCCAACGTGACCGTGTCGGGTTGGTCGGGGCTGACGAACGCGTAGACATCAGTGTTGTCGGCCACCGGGTCCTGGCTGATCAACGGAGCCTCTCGGTGACTCGAGGCGCCGCTCACCACTAGACCCGACAGCGCGAGAGCAACACCGACGACAAGCGCCGGCAGCACGACTCGCGTGCGTCGTGTTCGGGGTTTCACTGTTTCTGTGCTCCTTGTTGGGGGTTGGTTTGTAGAGCTGGGAGATCCACGAGCCCGATCACACGCCAGCGCGATCCCAGGGGGGCCAGGACCGCGCCGACGTGTGCGGGCGCCATGACCGGCACGACCTGCGCCCAGGAGAAGACGTCGGGGCCGTACGCGGCGAGGAACGGATCAGAAGATTCAGTGGGCTGGAGCGGAAGCGGGAGTCCGACTTGTACGGGGCCGCGCGCCGCGCAGAGCGCGTCCGCGAGTGCGCCCGTTCCGAGGAGCGCGGCGCGTGCGCGCGCACCACACCCGGTTCTGTCTGCGATCCAGATGCGGGCGGCTGCCGCTGCGGTGTCGGCGGACGGGTACTGCGCCGTGACCGTGCTCTCGGAGTACGCGACGCGCCATCCCCCGTCTTCAGGGCGCATGACCCACGTCGCGGTGGCGGTTCCGGGCACCAGTCCGATGACCGGGTCGAGCTCGGGCTTCAGGACGACCGTTCCGTCGACTTCGCCGCCGGCCTCGGTGATACGAACGGCCCCGAGCGCGTAGCCACGCACGACGGGGAACTGACCGTGCGCCGCCGTCCATGCGGCGCTGGATTGGTGCGTAGCTCGATAATCCGCGGCGAGGAACCCGAACGAGAGTGTGAAGTCTCCGCGGGCCTCCGCACCCAGGAACGCGTCGATCGCGTCCATCGGTGTCGCGGCGGGCGCGGCGGGCGCCTCGGGCATCGATACGACAGGCGACTCCGCCGGGTGTGTGCTTGGGCGAGACAACGCCGACTCGGTCGGAAGCGCACGAGGGTTACCCCGCGCCGCGTTGGTGATGCGCTCGCCGCCGCCGCCGAACAGCCGCGGCGCGGCCGCCACGCCGAAGCCGACGACCAGCGCGAGGGCTCCCAGCGCAACTTGTGTCCATCCAGCCTGCCAACGACCGCGGGTCGTCGTCAGCCCGTTGTCCCGTTCCTCGGTCACCCCCAGGGTTCGCGGCTAGGCGAGCCCCTGGATGGGTATTACCGGAGCACCTCGACTTCCATGTCCTCGGGAGCAGGCTGCTTGAACCAGCGTTCTGGCGTGTCTTCGATGAACGCCAACATCGGCATCCCGAAGAAGTTGGGCTCGATCCTCGTGGCGATCAGCTCCGAGCCATGTGCCATCCGGACCCGGTCACCGGGCTTCACGTCGCGGGCGAGCACGGTCGTCCACGCTTCGCTCATTCCGGCAACACCGCCTCGATCGCCGCGACGAGCTCGGGTGCGTCGGGCTCGAGTCGGGGTCGGAATCGCCCGACGATGCTGCCGTCGGGCGAGACGAGGAACTTCTCGAAGTTCCACTGCACCTCTCCGGCTTCGCCGTTGTCATCGGCGGCCTGCGTCAACTCGGCATAGAGAGGATGCTGCTGGGCGCCGTTGACGTCGATCTTCTCGAACAACGGGAACGTGACGTCGTACTCCGTGGTGCAGAACTCGGCGATCTCCTCCGCACTGCCGGGCTCCTGGCCACCGAACTGGTTACAGGGAAACCCGAGCACCTCGAAGCCTCGCGCCCCGAACCGCTGATGGAGCTCCTCGAGCGCGGCGTACTGCGGCGTGAGACCGCACTTCGAGGCAACGTTGACGACGAGCAGGGCTTTGCCGTCGTAGTCGGAAAGCCTCGCCGGGCTGCCGTCGTTCGCTTTCACCTCTAGGTCTTTGATCGCCATGGGGACACTCCTCCCTTCTTTCGGCGGCACCGTAGCCGCCGCGGGCGCGAGCGCGACACGGTCGCAGCGGCGCTGGGACCCGTCGCTCCGGCCAGTTCCCCGAGCGAGAGTAGGTTCCTGCGTTCCAACTCCTCTGCAATGGGTGGGGCGATGAACGACAAGCGCTATCGCGTGGTCCAGTGGGCCACCGGGCATTCCGGCATACGCTCGCTCGAAGCGTTGATCGAGCACCCGCAGCTCGATCTTGTTGGCGTCTACGTGTACTCCGACGCGAAGCAGGGCCGCGATGCCGGCGACCTCTGCGGTCTGGCGCCAACCGGGGTGATCGCCACCAGCGACGTGGAGGACATCCTGGCCGCCACCCCGGATTGCGTGGTGTACATGCCGGTGCGACCCGAGATCGGCGTGATGTGTCGGCTGCTCGAGTCGGGGGTCAACATCGTGACCATTCTCGTGGAGTTCGGTCATCCCGAGAGTCTCGAGCCCGAGGTTCGCCGTCGCCTCGAGGAGGCCTGCAAGCGCGGCAACACGTCGCTGTACGCGACGGGTCCAAGCCCGGACTTCATCCAAGTGGCGTTCCCGATCGCGATGACGTCGCTCACGCGGCGGCTCGACCGGCTCACGATCGAAGAGTTCTCCCCAATGTCGATGCGGAACTCGCCGAAGATGATCTACTCGATGTTCGGGGGCGATGTGGCGAAGTTCGACTCGGGCTTCATGGCTAACGCGGCCGTCCGGGGCTTTGGCCACGCAATCCGCCAGCTCGCGGCAGGGCTCTCGATCACGCTCGATGAGGTGCGCGGCGGCGGCGCGGTCGCGGCGACGACGAAGACGGTCACGCTGCCGGTGGGGCCGATCGAGGCCGGCACCGTCGCCGCGTGGCGGCTGGAGATCGCGGGCATCCGCGGCGGGGAGCCGGTGCTGCAGTTCGCGGCGAACTGGTACGTGTCGACGGACCTCGATCCTGCGTGGGAGCTCCGCCCGACCGGCTGGTACGTCGCCATCGACGGGGACACGCCGATCGACATCGAGATGCGCTTCCGCGTCCCCGAGGAGGAGCTCCCCGTGATGATGGGTCGCTACACCGCAAACCGCGCGGTGAACGCCGTGCCGGCAGTGTGTGAGGCCGAGTCTGGCATCCAGATGGCGATCACCCTGCCGCAGATCATGGCCAACCTCGGGTGAGCAGGCGCGTCTGGCGCGCGACTTCTGGATGCCGAGCCGCTCGGCCGCGGCGCGCAGCATCGCTTCCTTCTCTTCTAGGTCGACGTGCATGCCGTGCTTCCAGAGCTTGAATCCCAAGATGGTGAGGTCGGTGAATCCCTCCGCCGCGTAGCGATCGATCTCCGACTCGTCGGCGCTCTCCAGCTGGATGTAGTAGCGGAACGGTCGGGCGGTGGTTCCACACTCGGCGCGGTACCTCTCGATGTCGTCACGCATCCGCAGGCATTCCTCCACGGCGACCGGCGGGTTGAACCACCCGTCGGCGACACGGGCAACCCGTCGGAGCGCTGGTTCGGTCGTACCGCCGAGGAGGATCGGAACATCCACGTGCTCGGTCGAGACCACGAGTGGGTCGAAGGCGAAGTGCCGGCCGGAGTGCGAGAACGGACCACCCTCCAGCGCGCGGCGCACGATGCCGATCGATTCCTCGAGCCGGCTCCCTCTCTCGGAGAAGGGCACGTCGAGCGCGGCGAACTCCTCGGCGCACCATCCGGTCCCGAGACCCAGCTCGAACCGGCCGCCGGCGAGGTACTGGATGGTGACGGCAGCCTGCGCGATCGCGAGGGGATGGCGCAGCGGTGCAACCAGCACCCCGGTTTGGAGCACGACGTCGTTGGTCGCCGTCGCCAGAGCCGCCAGCGTGCTGAATGCGTCGAACAGCAGCGTGTTCGGGCCGATGGCCTTCGACGTCTCGGCGCCGGGTCGGTAGGGCCGCCTGCTCTGGACGTCCACCGGTCCGACAACGTGGTCGCCGATCTGGAGCCGCGAGAAACGGAGCTCGTCGGCGATTCGCGCGAGCTCAACGACGTGATCAGGCCGCTCCCCGAAGATCGAAATGCCGAAGTTGGTCATGGTCGCCTTGCCATCACGAATCTCGCGACTGTCGTTGGCGAGGTCAGCGCTAGGAGAGGTACCGGCCGACGTTCTCTGCGGTCACGGGGTGGAACGGTGCCGCGAAGAGCAGGTCGGCGCCGGTCGCCGCGGCCCGTTGCTCCACGGCCGGCCGCAGGCGGTTCGCGACCGCGACGGGATCGTCGTCGAGGAAGCAGAACGTGATCTGCAGATCGGTCTCGGCACTCGAGAAGATCGGTTCCACCGGGATCGTCACCATCGACCACACGCCCCCGACGCCGTCGATCTCGGTGAGGTCGGTGGCGGGCGCCACATCGCCCCGCTCCACGAGGACGTACGCCCCCTGCATCGGCCACCACACGAGGACATCGGCTCCGACCTTGATCCGCGGTGCGGCAGCCATCGCACCCAGGGTGCAGACGGCCCGCTCGACCGGAGGCAAGGTGAAGGTCGTCCTGCCGACACCCCGCAGGGCGACCGATAAGTCGGAGAAGCCTTGCAGCCCCGCCATGTCGGCGAAGCAGTACATCATCACCTGGTCGATGGGGTCGTACCGTGCGTGACCCGCGACTCGGGCCGCACGGCACGCCGGCGTGGACACGAATCTCAGCTCGGCGCGCAGGGACGCCAGCCGATGCTGTTCAGGCCGGTGGTCGAACGTGTGCCACCGGAGGAACTCCTCGTCCCGACCTTCAGGGTCCCGGGTGGTCATCGACAGCCAGATGCGCTCGATGCCCGAGCGACCCGTGGCCAGGATCTCGGGGACCTCGTCGGACGGCGTCCCGCCCAGCTCCATGCCTGCGCTCATCCTCTTCGCGGTCGCTTCGCTCACGCGGGCTTGAGAAGCTCTGGGTAGCGCTGTTCGACGAGCATGCGGCAGCCCTCCTGCCAGCCCATGTCGCATGTGCCGAGCACCTCGTTCATGAAGGTCGTGTCGGGCACGTTCGCGGCCCACGCCGTGGGGTGCGGCTCGAAGTTGGGCTCACGGCCGATGAGCTCACCAAAGTAGGTGCAGTACTCCTCGAGGCTGGTGACCTCGTCACCGGCCCAGTTCACGACCAGTGGCGGCACGCGCCCCGCTTCAAGGGCGGCGATGCCGAGCTTGACGACATCGGGCTCGAAGATGGGCGCGGCGTACGTCGGCCCATCGGGGTGCACCGGGATCGGCCGGCCCTGGACCAGCAGGTCGAGCCGATCGGTCATCGGTCCGCCGTCGATGCCCGAGCAGCTGCCCACCCGGAGGATCGTGCTCGGGATCTCCAGCGTCTGCGAGAGGTAGGTGATCACCGCCTCGCTCGCCACCTTGGTGAACGCGTAGGCCCCGATCGTGTGGATGCCGAACGGATGGGTCTCCGGGATCAGGCTGGCATCGCCCGGTGGGTCGTACACGGAGATCGTGGAGGCGAAGACGAAGCCCTTGCAGCCGCGGAAGTGCGCCATCAGCCGACCGGTCGAGAACGGGTACTTGTCGTACGAGTCCGGCCACTGGCCGCGGGGCGCCCACTGGGTCCGGATCATCCCTGTCTCGCTGCGGGCCATCGGCACCGCGGTGAAGTTGACGTAGTCAAACCCCGTGGGGAGGTCGTCGGGCGGATCGAACAGATCGTGCTTGATGCACGTGACGCCGATCGCCTCGAGCTTCGTCTTCACCCCCGGGTCGGTGAAGCGAGCCATGGCGTACACGTCGTTGTCCGGCGCGAGCGCCCGCAGGACGGGCGCACTGACGGGTCCCTGCCCGCCAATGAACAGAACCTTCTGCCCCTGCATGATCTGATGATCTCCTTGTTGTTGGCCGTGGGAGCGCTGTGCGGGTCATGCTAAGCACCTGCAAGCGCGCGGCGCAGGTGCTCACCATGAGGAGGCCTCATGACCGATGACTTCGACCAGGTCGATTTCTTCTCCGACCCGTCGCTGGTGGACGACCCATACCCGTACTTCGAGCACCTCCGCGCGAAGTGTCCGGTATCGGCGATCTCGCCGTACGGGGTCATGGCCGTCACCGGCTACGACGAGGCGTGCGACATCTACCGCGACATCTCGACGTTCTCTTCCTGCAACTCCAGCGTGGGGCCCTTCGCGCCGTTCCCGGTGCCGCTCGAGGGCGACGACATCAGCCCCATCATCGAGCAGTACCGGAACCTGCTGCCGCTGAACGACCACATGGTGACCATGGACCCGCCGGACCACACCCGGGAGCGGGCACTGCTGATGCGCTTGATCACGCCGAAGCGGCTCAAGGAGAACGAGGACTTCATGTGGCGCCTCGCCGACCAACAGCTCGACGAGTTCATCGCCGACGGTCGCTGCGAGTTCATTCGCGACTACTCCCAGCCGTTCGCCATGCTCGTGGTAGCCGACCTCCTCGGCGTGCCCGAGTCCGATTTCCAGAAGTTCCGCAGCGGCTTCCGCCTCACGGGCCGGTTCGGCTCGACCACCGACCACGAACTGCGCGGCGACCTCAACGCCCTCTCGTGGCTCGACGACTACTTCGCCGCCTACGTCGAGGAGCGCCGGGCCGATCCCCGCGGCGACGTCCTCACCGATCTCGCGCTCGCCAAGTACCCGGACGGCTCAACGCCCGAGGTCACCGCGGTCGTGCGGATCGCGACGTTCCTGTTCGCCGCCGGGCAGGAGACGACCGCTCGTCTCCTCGGCGAGGCCCTGAAGTACCTCGCCACACACCCCGAGGTGCAAGAGGAGCTCCGTGAGCATCGTGAACTCATCCCGAACTTCATCGAGGAGACGCTGCGCCTCGAGAGCCCGGTGAAGGCCGACTTCCGCCTCGCCCGACGCGGGACCACCGTGGGCGGCATCGAGATCAAACCGGGCACGGCGGTGATGCTGCTCAGCGGCGCCGCCAACCGGGACCCGAAGCGCTTCGAGTGCCCGGCGGAGGTGCAGCTCGACCGCCCGAACTCGAGAGACCACATCGCCTTCGGGCGCGGCCACCACTCGTGTCCCGGAGCACCACTGGCGCGCGCCGAAGGCCGGATCAGCCTCGAGCGGATCCTCGACCGGATGCAAGACATCCGGCTCTCAACGGAGCACCACGGGCCCGCCGGCGATCAGCGGTTCGAGTACGAACCGACCTGGGTGTTGCGCGGACTCACCAACCTGCACCTCGAATACACCGCCAGCTGAACGCGACGGATCGTCTCGGTTCGCATCCGCCGCTGACTGCTCAGCCAGGCATCACGACGTCTGGTCGAGCTTGAGCTCGCCGATGTTCTCCTCGCTGCAGTCGAACGTCCCGACCTTCTTCGGGAAGGCCCGAACCCACTTCCCGTTCTTCACCTGCGTCATCACGATGCAGCGCGACGGCTCATGGTTCCCCACGTCGGTGGGTCCGAGGATCCCTTGGGCGTCGAAGTCGTCGATGCTCGCCAGCGCGTCGAGCAATGACTGGCGCGTGAGCGTGCCTCCGTCGGCGACCGCCTTCTCCGCGGCCTCCTGGAAGAGCAGCGCGGCGACGTAGGCGTTGATGGAGTTGGAGGTCAGGTTGTCGATGCCCCCGAGTTCGCGCACGAGCGCCTTGAGCGAGGGGTTCTGCTTGTACTCGGAGTAGAAGGGCAGGGTCGTGAGGATCGAATAGTTCCCCTCGACGTCGGCGCCACCCTGCTTGATCATCTCGTTGTCGTAGCAACCCTGGTTGCACGCCCAGATCTTCACCGAGTCAAGGCCCTGGAGCTTCGCCTCTCGTCGGAGCAGCACCATGAGGGAGAAGGACGAGCTGTTGTAGACGAAGTTCGACTCGGCGTCCTTGGCGGCCTGGATGATCGGCGTCAACGCGCTCTGAGGCGAGCTCGCCGACACAAGGAAGAAGCCTTCGCCGTCCTTCTTGATCCCGAGGTCGACACCGGCCTCAACGAGTGGCTTCACTGAGTCCGTCGCAGACTTGAGGTCGCTGGGGATCGTGAAGACCCCGTGGAGATCCTTGACCTTCTTCAGGTAGTAGCGGAAGTCGCCCCGCTGTGGGTAATAGGTCTGCGGGTTCTCGTCCTTGGTTGCACAGAACTTGGTGTCACCGCTGTAGGTGTAGGTGACCGGCGAGCACCGCTGCGCGACCTCGAAGGCGATGCCGGGCATGTCGGGGAGGCCGACCGGGTTCCCGCGCGCGTCGGGGCACGCGATCCCGTCGTCGACGTTGTTGAGGAACAGCGCTTGGGTACCGATCATCGCGAAGTCGTCCGAGCACGCCTTGATGACACCGTTGCGCGCCTTGTCGGCGCTCAGCTCGGAGTCGATGAAGTCGATGACGACCTTGCGGCCCGCGATGCCGCCCTCCTTGTTGACCAGCTTCGCCCACGCCCGCACCGCGTCGACCGCCCCCTGGAACAAGCCGGGTACGATCGGGTTCTCGACGTCGGCGATGATCGCCAGCCGGATCTCCGTGTCGGTGATCCCGATGTCGTCAGCCTTCGGCTTCGCGGTGCGCGGGGCCGAGGCGGGCGCCAGCGTCGTACTGATCAGCACGACGGTGACACCGAGGACGATCGCGGCCGAAGCCGCACGCGAAAGCTTCATGTTCCCCCCCAAGGGCTCGGCCCGTGTCCGGCGCCGATCGGCGAGCCTAGCCAGTCGGCAACGGGTTCGTGCAACGCCGAGAGTCGGCCGACGGGACCGGCGGTTTCGGAAAGATCGTCGGTGTCACCCATCACTCAACTCCTTGAGCAGGTGGTAGTAGGTGCACTGGTCGATCCAGGTTGTCTCGCCCGTACCCTGGAAGATGCTGTAGTCCTTCAGTCGCTCGCGGTCTTCGCGTCCGTTCGTCGTGATGCGCACGCCGTCCGCGATCTTCCCGACCGTCTTGTCGTTGTGATAGTCGGGCGGCCCGCACAGCGCCAGGGCCTCGCCACCACCCCAGGGGTACGGGAAGGTGTGCGCGAGCTCATGGGCGGCGGTTCGAACGTTGAGGTGGTCAAACGTAAATCTCGGGACGAGCACGACGTGCGGAGCGGCCGCGTAGCCCAAGCCGACGCCACCCGGGTAGATGCGGTTCCAATCGGGGCCCGTGAACATCGCCACGAAACGGTCGTAGGCGACAGGCGCCTCCGTCCCCAGACGTAGCTCCAACTCGGCACCGACGACGTCCCGAACCTTGGCATCCGTGCGCTCGGTTCGATCGACCAGGTCCCCGAGACACTGCGCCGGGACGACGGCGGCGGACACGGATCCCGGCGCCATCGGGTAGTAGTCCGCGAGCTCCGTGCTGAGGGCCGCCGCGGTAGCTGTGGCGGACTTGACGAGACCGTGCTTGTCGGAATCATCGGTGCAGTTGGTCTCATCAATGAATACGGGGACGACCGCGAAGTCGAGCGGTGTCGTCTGCACGGTGCGTCCTTTGATGTCGACCCGGCCAGGGATCCTCGTTCGGCGTGCCTCAAGTCCGATCTCGATCCGGTACCGGCCGACGCTCGTGAACACGAACGCCTGCTTCGGTGGGATCGGCACGCCCTGCAGCGCGGGGACACGCATGGAGAAGCTCCGCTTCTTGGCGCACGGTGGCCCGATGGGTGCACCGGTCGGAACCGGCTCCCGCTCGGAAAGGTTGCCACCAGCACCATGACTCTTGAATCGCAGCGTGGCGCGGACCGCGGTGGTTCCCGTCGTCACGCCGGTCAACTCGACAGCCTTGTGATCTCTGCCGACGAGCACGGTCGGGCGATCCTTGACCATCGCGAGTTCGGCGACATACGACGTCGGTGTGACTTGCCGCTGCTGCTTGCCTGGTCGATCCCCGAACGTGGCGTCGTTCTGCCATACACCCTGGGTGGGCTCGGCATATCCGCCGGTGATGCGGGTACCTGGACAGATCGCCGGCTCGTTGTCCGCCGGCGCTTTGCCCTTGATCAGATCGAACGCGAAGTGGCTCTCGCGCGTGATCACATCGTGAATCCCACCACCCGGATCCGTGTAACCGCCGCGTGTCGACTTCCCGCACATCGGCCCGGGCCGGTTCGTCGGTGTACAGGGTGTCGGGTCGACCCAGAACCCAAAGACACGCAATGAATCGCCCGACGAGTTGTACAGCTTCGCGTCGACGTTGCCACCCTTGGCCGTAAAGGTCACAGTGCCCGACCCTTTGCGCGTGATCCAACGATTGCCGTTGGGCCCCACAACGGCCACGCGCCCGCCGCCCTTGCCGCCAAAGTTGTCGGGAAGCGCCTCACGCGCAGGATCCTCGTAGAGGGCGACCGAAAACGGGACCGACGCATCATCAGGCGACGATCCGAAGAAGTTGATCTCATGGCGGTCGGGCTCATGCGGGCACGCATCGGTGATGTGCCCTTGAAGCCCGCCGGAGAGCTCCAAGCCCTGGGAGACGTCACTCGAGCACGCCTGCGCGGCTTGCTGCGCCTCTCGGGCGGCGGCGCGCGCGCCGCTGCTCGCGGGCGACAGCGCGGTGAGCAACACCACGAGCACGACCACGACAAGCAGCGAACGGCGCACTGCTCGCGACGTGTCGCTCACCGGGCACCCCCACCCGCCATCCCACCTCGCTTCATGCGAGGCCACGCGGCCGAGCGTATGCATTCTGGCCGGTTCGCGCACGCGTGAGCGGGTGCGAACGTCACCCGGAACCTCGCTCGTGAACGCAACGCCGACGAGTGCGTGACGAAGCCAGAACGCGCAGCGGCCCCGGAGCAATCCGGGGCCTCTTCTGTCGGGACTGAACGTCGACGAGTTCTTGAGCGCCTGTAGTCCAGACTCGCCAGCGCTGGCGAGAGGACGCTCGTTCACCGCAGCGTTACAAATTGTCCCTGGAGCTCCCCGGCCGAGAAGCACGCACTCGCCACACGGCAGGCGCCATCACACCTTGTCCATCGATCGTGTGGGTGGCTATTCCCGATTGGTCCAGTCGAAGTCGTAGAGGATCCAGTTGGTGTCGTCGAACTTGAGGTGGATCCCCTCCGCCTCGACGTCGAAGCTTCCTTGACCGCAATCACCCCGCTTCCAGATGAAGCCGGTGTCGAGCACGATGGCGGCGAGGTGCTCCTCGCCCGTCACGGGATTCTTGAGGGCCTCCCCCTTCGCCTCTCCCACGCCCGGGATGCTGAAGCCGCTGAACATCCCGTCGTCCTCAATGTTCACCTCGGCCCGAACGACGCCGGCCACCTCGAACGTCGGCCCGAGGATCGCCCACGGCATGCCACCGAGCTGCCCGGTGAAGATCTGCGCGAGGTATCCGAGCTGCTCTTCGCTCACCGCCGGGGGTACGACGAACACCGCCTTGCCGTTGCCGTCGTGGATCGCCTTGGGCCAGTCGATGATCGCGACCGCCTTGATGCCGGACAGGTCGACATCGCCGCAGCGCCCTTCGACGATGTGCGTAGCGACCGCCGCCTTGCAGCTCCCGTCTGGCGACGTCGGGAAGCCGGAGAAGTTGCACGTGCAACCGGGTTGACAGTTGCAGAACTCGTACCCCTTGCCCTTGAGTCGCCACTCGATGGCGGTCTGCGTCGTGGACATGGACTTCCTCCTCAGGTCACGTGCAGCAGTGTTGACGGAACGAACAGCAGCACCAATCCGAGCACCGCGAACACGGCTGCGCCCGCGATCGCGATGCCCACGCCGTGCCGGGCATCCTTCTCCAGGAAGATGAGCACCGCCAGCACGATCATCCACAACAGGTTCATCGTGCCGAGCGCGACGAGCACAGCCATCAGCGCCCAGCAGCACCCGAGACAAAACCCTCCGTGCGCGAGTCCCATCCGCAGCGCGCCGACGGGACGGGTCAGCCCGCGTCCGTGGCGGAGGAAGAACCCCATCGGTGACCGGCAGTGCCGCAGACAGATCGACTTCAGCGGGCTCAGCTGCCAGATCGCGGCGACCACCAGCACCGTGCCGGCGAGCCGACCCGCCCACGCGCGCCCCTCGGCGATCGGCATCGCCAACTCCCGCCATGCCACGTACGCGGGCACGCCCATCGCGCTCCACACCACGATGTAACCCGCGACGAAGAACGGCAGCGGCGCCACCGTCCGGCGCGCGGCGGCGCGCCAGTACAAGAGAACGACCGGCGAGATCGCCGGAAACATCATCGCCCCCATCATCGCCACCCACGCCAGCATGAACGCGCCCAGCGACATCAGGTGGCTACCCATGCCCATGCCGCTCATGTCCTCGCCTGCCATCCGCGCCGACCACCACCAGCCGACAGCTGCCAGCGCCAGCAACGCAACCGGGACACCGATCGGCGCGGCAACTCGGCGCGAACCGACGAAGCGAGACGTCGTAACCACGGACTGAGCCAGGTCGGGCTGAGCCATATCGCAGTGTCGAGTGCGGCTAGCGCTCGGCGGTGACGGGTCGATCACGGCACAGACCTCCGAGATACGAACCTTCCCGATCTCCGCGCACCCTAGCCGGGACATCTCTTGTCGGCACCGGGGCAGAAGCGGGTGACACCCAGTGAGGCCCCGCCGAAGCGGGGCCTCTGACCTGGGTAAATGGTGGCGAGGGTGGGATTTGAACCCACGACCTTCGGGTTATGAGCGCCTTGACAAGTCACCGCCGAGACCCGTTGAGGCACACCAAGTAGCGCTGAGTTCGGGGCACATTCCGTGCAGAGCGTCAGGTCCGTAGAGAAGCCCTGAGTCGGTTCCCACTGGTGACAAGTTCGGTGACAGGAACCGGCGGATCGGCTCTGCGCCGGTCGGGAATCCGATCTTGCGATGGCGCTGGTTCAGCCTCTGGACTGCACCTCGCCGGTCACGCGTGCCAGGAGCGCTCGGGCGAGCGCGACGGTCTGGGAGGCGTCCATGGCCGCGCCGCGGGCGCGGACATCGGTGAGTGTCTCAGATCCGAGGAGACTCTCGAGTCCAGCCCAGAGATCGGCGTCGTTCACACCCATCACGGGGTAGAGCAACGTGGGCGCGAGCAACTGTTCTGCGCCCGCGAGCAGCTCTGCGGCGTCGCGCGCGTCGGCAGCATCGCCAGATTCGATGAGGGCGAGCGCGAACTTGGCGCACGGATTGGCGATGTGGTCATTGCTTTCGACGCGCACGCCGATGTCGAGTGCCTCTTCGAAGTCGCGTCGGGCGCCGGCGGTGTCGCCCAGGCGGTAACGGACGAGGCCGGCGTTGTCGAGTGCGTAGCCGAGGCTCGGCGAATCGCGAGATGCGGCGCGGGCGAGGGTCGCGGCTTCCTCGAGAAGTGGGAGCGCTCGGTCGGGGTCCACATCGCGAAGCGCGAAGCCCTGCATCAGGAGTGCGCTGGCGAGTGGCTCGTCGGCGCCGAGTCGTCGGGCAGCTGCTTCGGCTCGGGCGCCGGCTTCGGCGGCTGCCGCCAGGTTGCCGGAGAAACGCTCCGCGCCGGAGAGGACGGCGAACCCCCACTGTGCGGCGCGGTCATCGCCTTCGTCGCTTGCGGTGACGGCGGCGCGGCGGGCGAGGTCGCGGGCCTCGTCGAGGTGTGCGCTGTGCATGCAGACCGTCGCGACGTACAGGAGGTGGAGGGCGTTCGGTTCGACATGCAGCTCGTCGGCGAGGGCCAGGGACCGTTGGGCGTCGGCGTAGGCCTCTGTCGCGTCCCCCCCGACCAGGAAGGCGAGGCTCCCCCGGCCGGCCAGGACGGCAGGTGCAAGGGGGTGATCCATGGCCCCGGGCATGGCAAGCGTCGCGCTGTACATGTCGGCGGCTGCGCGGAACGAGAGCCCGGGTAGTCCGTTGAGGCGCGCGATCGCTACGCAGTGGCGTAGGGCGCCGTCGAAGTCGCCCGATGCGATGCACCACTCGAATGCGGTGAGCACGTTGGCCGCGTTGTCGCCCGCACCGTGGACGAGCTCGTCGCGAGCGGTGGTGGCGGCCTGTTCGTGCACGGCGAGGTAGTGGCGCGCGTGACGGGTGCGCGTGACGGCGACCGCCCCGCCGTCCTCGAGGCGCTCCTCGGCATACTGGCGGATCGTCTCCAGGAGCCGGAACACCATGGCCTCGCTGGTCTCGGTGGCCACGACCAGGGACTTGCCGACGAGCTGGCCGAGGGCGTCGAACACACCGAGCGGATCGACGTCGCCGTCGGCGGCGACCGCCTCGGCCGCGGCGAGGTCGAAGCTCCCGGCGAATACCGCGAGGCAGGCGAGGACGGATCGTTCCGTCTCGTCGAGCTGGTCGTAGGACCAATCGATCGCGGCGCGCAGGGTCTGGTGGCGGCTCGCGCTCCCGCGTACCGAGCCGGTGAGAAGCCGGAAGCGCTCGTCGAGGCGCTGCGCGATCTGCGCCGGAGCCAGCATCGGGGTTCTCGCCGCCGCGAGCTCGATCGCGAGCGGGATGCCATCGAGTCGCCGGCAGACCTCGACGACCGCGCCGACATTGTCGGCGTCGAGCACGAAGTCACGCTTCGCGGCGCGCGCGCGATCCGCGAAGAGCTGCGCCGCGTCACCGGCATGCGCCACGTCGGGCGCGGTGTCTGCCTTCGGCACCGTGAGGGTGCCGACCGCGACCATCTGCTCGCCCGCCACCCCAAGGCCCTCGCGGCTGGTCGCGAGCACGCTCACTCCGGGGCAACGGTCCAGCAGGTCGTCGACCAGCTCGGCGACCGCACCGAGCACCTGCTCGCAGTTGTCGAGCACGAGCAGCACGTCCCGACTGGCGAGGTGACGCACGAGCACGTCGCGCTCGGGTTGGGCCGGGCCCAGCGAGGCTGCGCTGGTCGTGACGCCCACCGCGCTCGCGACCGCGTCGAGCACCGCTTCGTACTCCGACACCGGCGCGAGCTCGCACAGCCACACGCCGTCGGGGCGATGCGGCAACACCTCTGCGGCCACCTGCAGCGCGAGGCGCGTCTTGCCCACACCCCCGACCCCGGTGAGCGTCACCAGCCGCGCGGTCGTCAGCGCCGCGGCGACGTCGGCAACCTCGTGCTCGCGGCCGACGAAGCTGGTGCGTTGCGCGGGCAGGTTCGTCGGATACGCGTCCAGGGAACGCACCGGCGCGAACTCCGCGGCCAGCTCGGTGTGCGTCACCTGGAAGAGTCGTTCCGGGCGCTCCAAGTCGCGAAGGCGTTGCTCCCCAAGATCGATCAAGCCGGAACCCTCGGGAAGGTCGTCGCGGACCAGCTCCTCGGTTGCGTGCGACACCAGGATCTGGCCGCCGTGCCCCGCGGCCGACACCCGAGCCGCACGATTCACCGCCGGTCCGAAGTAGTCGCCGGCACGCGCTTCGGCCGCGCCAGTGTGCAGACCCATCCGCACCCGCAACGGCTCGGGCAGCGGCCAGTCCTCGGCCCCCAGCACGAGCTGCGCGTCAACCGCCGCGTCGACTGCATCGCGCGCGACCGCGAACGAAGCGTGGAGCCCATCGCCTGTCGTCTTGACCACGAAGCCGTCGCGCTTCTCGACCGCGTCACGCAAGATCTCGTCGTGACGCGCCAGCGCAGCTCGCATCGCGTCCGGGTGCTCTTCCCAGAGCCGCGTCGACGCTTCGAGATCAGTGAACAGGAACGTCACGGTCCCCGTCGGCAGCTCGGTCACACCCCACCCCCTTACGCTCGCCAGTCAAGCATCAAGCGATGGACGGCGCCGCGGATGGAACAGCGAAGAAGGCCCCGAACCTGTTGGGTCGGGGCCTCTCCGCGTGCCTTGTTCTCGATGGTGGCGGGGGTGGGATTTGAACCCACGACCTTCGGGTTATGAGCCCGACGAGCTACCAGACTGCTCCACCCCGCGGCGTGACCACAGGGTACCAGTGGACTGCACCGCGATTGCCAGGCGGGACGATGTGGGTCAGATGGTCTGCTCCCGCGAGCTCCGCTTTGCGTGCAAGAAGCCGGCGACGGCCATAAGCAGGAGCATCACGGCCGCGATCCAGCACACCCACATGGCGAGCTGCGCCTCCTGGCCGAACTGCCAGAAGCCGTACGTGGTCAAGAGCAGACCGCGCAGCGTCTCACCCTTGAACAGGGTGTCGCGTTGCCCGGAGATCTCGGCGAGCTGGGCCTCGAGGTCCGCGAGGTTGGGATCGTCGTTCCCCGCGGCTTCCTCCACCTGCGCGCGTAGTTCGCGCTCCGGCGTTCCGAGCTCCGCGTACGACTTGCCGTCGGCAATTCCTTGCACATGAAGGCCAATGAACTCGTCGGCGTACACGCGCGCCTTGTCGCCGTCGTCAACCTGCTGCCCGGCGTACTTGACGACGCCGGGTTGCTCGAGCTCTTCCTCGGCCAGCGCTTCCTTCGGTGGAAAGAAGATGTTCTGCTCGGTGAGCTGATCTCGGACGTTGTGCTCGGCGAAGTCGTAGCGACCATTGAAGTAGATGCCGAGCACGGCGAGCACGACGGCCAAGACGAGGCCCCCCGTGCTCACCAGCACATCGAAGTGCCGTCGTTGCACGATGGGTGTCCCTTCGGGGCGTCTGGTGCGGTGACCCGCACCAGACATATCTCCTGTGCATCCGCACCGTTCAGGAGTGCCCCCGCCGAGATCCAACGTACTCGACCAACGGGCTCGAGCGATCCGGGAACGTGATTCTCCGATGCTCGGCCAGGGGCCGAACGCCGAGCAACCTGAGGGTCATTGCCTTGGAGGGTGCGGCCTGCGACGCTGGCCTCCCATCATCGGGAGGTCCCTGTGCTTCGTCGTGCTCTTGGCGCGCTCCTGCTCGCGCTCGTCACTGTCGTCGTCGTGGCCACGCCGGCCTTCGCCAGTGCGCCGCGGCACCCCGGCAACGATGGAGGGCGAATCAGTGTGGCTGGTGGCCTCTTCGTTGGCCGCGACGAGGTGGTCGACGGCCTCGTGATCTCGGTCGACGGTGCTGTGCAGATCGACGGGGTCGTGACGGGCGACATGTACGTGGCGCGCGGCGACGTCAGGATCACTGGGCAGGCCCGCGACGACATCTTTGTGATCGATGGCGACGTGATCGTCACCGGCCGCGTGGACGGGAACATTGTCGTGATCGGTGGTCGGGCGATCGTCCAGAACGAGGGCGCCCGTGTCCGCGGTGACATCCGCTCCACCGACCAGCCACGCGTCGCCAAGGGTGCTCAGGTCAACGGCAGTGTCGAGAAGCTCGGGGTCGACGGATTCTTCGGCAGGCTCATGTTCGCCTTGCTCGCGTTCCTCTGGCTCGCGGTGAGCATCTCGAGCGCGATCGTGGGATTGCTCTTCGTCGTGCTCTTTCCCCGCGCTGCTGAGGCGACGGTGCGCGCGAGCAGGCAGGTCGGGAGCTCCATCGCATTCGGAGTGGTGGCGGGCATCGTCGGCCCGGCGATCGCGCTCATCGCGATCGCGAGTCTCATCGGACTGCCATTCGGGCTCGGGCTGGGTGGCGGGCTCGTCGCGCTCGCTGGCCTTGGCTACGTGACCAGTGCGCTCTGCCTGGGTCGCAGCATGATCAAGCCCACGACGACGGGTGGTCGCATCGGCGCGTTCTTCGCCGGATTCGGCATCCTGCGTGCCATCGCGATCATCCCGGGGCTGGGTGCGATCGTCGGATTCATCGCGACCGTGTTCGGCATCGGAGTGTTGGTCAACGCGGCGTGGCGCGCGAGCCGCTCGTCATCGCCCAGTGACGGCACACCCGCATCGGCTCCCGCGCCCGCGGAAGACTCCGAACCAACGACTGAGACCTACGTGCCCGTGATCGACGTTCCCGCAACCGTCGTCGCCGACACCGCGGCAGACCCAGAGCCAGCGGGCGACAAGACCACGAGTGAAGCCGCCGACGACAAGTAGAGAAGCGGCCGTCAGCCGATCTCGACGAGGAAGCGCAGGCCGAGGGTCTCCATCAGGTCGTTGAGCTGGGCGGTCACCCAATCGAGCTCATCGAGCAGCAGCACGATCCCGAACACCGTGAGCACCGCCGCCGAAACGAGCGTGAGTGCGCGTGCGTGGCGCTTGACCCACGCCAACGGCGCGGCGAGCCGTCCGAACAGCAAGCCGACGGCGAGGAACGAGACACCCAACCCGAGTGAGTACGCGGTGAGCAAGACCGCAGCGCGTCCGAGGTCGCGACCTTGGGCGGAGAAGCCCAGGATGGTGCCCAACACGGGCCCGATGCACGGCGTCCAGCCGAGCCCGAATGCGGCGCCGGCGACCGGCGCCGCGGCCGGACCGAACCGCTCGAGATGCGGGTGGAACCGATGCTCGCCGTAAAGGCGCGGAGTCATGAGCAGCTGCGAGCCGGCGAGGTACGCGGCCATCACCAACACGAATCCACCCGAGATGCGCGTCAGCGTCTCCCGGTTCTGGAACAGCGTGTCGCTGATCGCGGTCGTACTGAGTCCGAGCAGCACGAAGACGACCGTGAAGCCCAACACGAACATGCCCGTGTCGATGGCGATGCGACGGAGCACCTTCGGCCGGTTCGCTTCCTCGATCTCGCCCACCGTCAGTCCTGTGATGAAGCTGAGATACGCGGGCACGATCGGTAGCACGCACGGCGAGAGGAACGAGATCACCCCGCCGCCGAAGGCGACGAGCACGTAGAGATTGTTCGCGGCGTCGCGGACCGCGGCCAGCGTGGATGCCATATGGCGTTCGAGGCTAGGGCGACATAGCGTGTGAGTCGCATGCGACGCACGTCGCCGCCCAAGGGAGTGACTGGCATGGAAGACCACGTTCGGATCGCGATCTACAAGCTCACCAGCGGCACGGCAGAGGAAGCCGCCGACCTGGCGAAGTCGGGCATGCTGCCGATCTTCCAGGGCCAGCCGGGCTTCATCCGCTATGGCGTTGCCCAGCTCGAGGACGGCAACCTCGCGTCCGTGAGCGCATGGGAGACCCACGAAGAGGCAGAAGCTGCGGTGGCCGCAGCTGCCGCCTTCGTCAAGGCGAACATGGCCGACCGGATCTCGCTCAGCAGCAATCACATCGGGGACTTCTTCTTCGACGAAGGCGCCTGAGCCCGACCCACCAACAGGAGACAGCACGATGTCCGTGTACGAGATCCCGATCGCCGCGCTCGACGGCTCCCCCGACCTCCTCGCGAGCCAGAAGGGCCACGCCACGCTCATGGTGAACGTGGCGTCGAAGTGTGGGCTCACGCCGCAGTACGAAGGGCTCGAGCGCATCCACGAGAAGTACGCACCCAAGGGCTTCTCGGTCGTCGGCTTCCCATGCAACCAGTTCATGGGCCAGGAGCCCGGCACGGCCGACGAGATCAAGGAGTTCTGCAGCACCACGTACGGCGTCACGTTCCCGCTGTCCGAGAAGATCGAGGTCAACGGCGACGACAAGCACCCGTTGTATGCACACCTCGAGGATGTCGCCGACCCCGAGGGACACACGGGCGATATCCGCTGGAACTTCGAGAAGTTCCTCGTATCGGCCGACGGCAAGGTGCTCGCGCGCTTCGCGCCCCAGGTGGAGCCCGACGCGCCCGAGGTCGTCACCGCGATCGAGGCCGCGCTACCCGGCTAGCACCTCCGCGACGCGATTCTTCGCCAGCGTCACGTAGTCGGCGTCGGTGTCGTAGCCCACGTAGTGCCGGTCGTTGCGCGCGGCCGCCACTGCCGTGGAGCCCGACCCCATGAACGGGTCGAGCACCACATCGTCCTTGTACGTGTAGAGCCGAATGAGCCGTTCAGGCAGCTCCACCGGAAACGGAGCTGGATGCCCGACGCGGCGCGCGTGCTCAGGCCGGATCTCCCAAACGTCGAGCGTCGCTTCGAAGAACTCTTCCTTGGTAATCGTGTTCTCATGCGGCAGGCCCCGCTTCTCGCGGTCCTTGCGCTTGATTGCGCGGCCGAACCGACCCTTCGATGCCACGATCACGCGCTCGGTCACGTCGCGGAGCACGGGGTTCGATGCCGACAAGTAGGAACCGAAGGCGGTCGAGCCAGTCGCTCCGCGCGCCTTCTGCCAGATGATCTCGCCCCGTGGCAGCATCGCGAGATCGTCCTGAACGATGCGCATCACATCGGCCGAAAGCGATCGATAGGGCTTTCGCCCGAGGTTCGCCACGTTGACTGCGAGTCGGCCGCCCGGTTCGAGCACGCGCCGGCACTCGCTGAACACATCGCGCAGCATCGCCAGGAACTCGACGTAGTCGGCAGGGATGTGCCCTTGCCCGAGCGCCTGCTCGTACTCCTTGCCCGCGAAGTATGGCGGCGAGGTCACAACGAGGGCGATCGAGTTCTCCTCACACGCGCTCATGTCGCGCGAATCACCCACGATGATCGAATCGGCAACTGAACAGGGGTTGACCGTCTCGTCGTCGGACAGCTTCGGCGCGCGGAAACGGGCATAGAAGTCGGAAGCGTCGTGACTCTCGCGGTTGCCCGCACCGAACGCTCGAGTACGCGTCGCCATGGGTGCACCGTAGTGCTGCGAACGCAGATCCGTGCTCGGTCGGTTCGGGCTACGCGAGTGGCCCATCTGAGACGGCGGCCTCATCGAACGTGGCCATCTCGGCGAGGACGCGCGCCGCGGCTTGCACCACTGGGATGGCCAGGCACGCTCCGCTTCCTTCACCCAGACGCATCCCCAGATCGAGCACCGGCTCGAGCTCGAGGCACGCGAGCGCCACAGTCGCACCCGGCTCGGTGGAGCGGTGACCCGCGATGCACCGATCCACCACTCCGGGTGCGAGCGCGTGAGCGGTCACGAGCGCCGCGAGCGCGATGACACCGTCGACCACCACCGGCACACCTGCGGCTGCGCCGCCGACGATGAATCCTGCGAGCGCGGCGATCTCCAGGCCACCGACGACGGCGAGTATGGCGACGGGATCTGCGAACCCCTCGATCCGCGCGACCGCAGCCGCGACAATCGCGGTCTTGTGCTCGAGTGTCGCGTCGTCGATTCCGGTCCCCCGCCCGGTCACCCCGTCGGCGGCGCGGTGCGTGAACGCAGCGATAAGCGCGGCCGACGCGGTGGTGTTGCCGATCCCCATGTCGCCGGTGGCGAGCAGATCGTGGCCGCGCGCCACGAGGTCCGCCGCGATCGAGGCGCCGACGTCGAGCGCAGCGTTCGCCTCGGCTGGAGTCATCGCCGGCCCCTGCGAGAGATCCGCGGTCCCGAGGGCGACCTTCCGGTGCTCGACACCAACGAGCCCGCTGATGTCGGAGGCGACCCCGACGTCGACGACGACCACGGTCGCCCCGACCTGCCGGGCGATCGCGTTGATCGCTGCGCCCCCGGCCGCGAAGTTCGCCACCATCTGGGCGGTCACTTCCTGGGGCCACGGCGTGACGCCCGCCGCGACGACGCCATGATCGGCGGCGAAAACCGCGACCGCGGGCGCGGTCGGGATCGGTGGCGGACACACCCCGGCGATCCCCGCGAGCCGAGCG
>JANOHN010000181.1:0-5627 GCA_031406505.1 Acidimicrobiia bacterium
GTCGAGTCGCTTAGCGACCACACCGTCGAGACCGGCGCCTTCGAAGCGATCGAACCACTGCTCGGCAACAGCCGGATCGGTGGTGAGCGGCGTGAGGTGCACTGGCGGCTCGACCTTGCCGAGCAGCTGCTCGAGCCGGGCGCGCCGGTCACTGAACGGCTGTTCACGGAGGTCTTCATCGCCCACCGCGAGCAGGTCGAACGCGACGAACGACGACGGGATCTCGGCCGCGAGCTTGTTCACGCGACTCTCGGCCGGGTGGATGCGCTGGGACAGCATGTCGAAGTCGAGACCCTTCGCGGTCGCGACCACGAGCTCACCGTCGGCCACCGCGCCGTCCGGAAGGGCCGCGCGCAGTGGGCCGAGGATCTCGGGGAAGTAGCGAGTCATGGACTTCTCGTTGCGGCTCCCGAGCTCCACGTCGTCGCCGTCCCGAAACGCGATGCAACGAAAGCCGTCCCACTTCGGCTCGTAGGCCCAGCCTTCGCCGACCGGCAGCTCGCGCGTCAGCTTCGCCAACATCGGCGAGACCGGCGGCGTGACCCTCGGGCTCACGTGCGCCTCCTCACATCGCGTGAGATCGAGACGGAGCCCGCGACGACCAGTCGCACGAACCACGTGCAGGTGGTGATGACGACGAACATCGTGATGAGCAGGAACCAGCTTGCCGCGCGATCGAGGCGCGAGACCGCGTGATCGAGCACGTCGAGCGGGCGGGTGCCGAGATCCCAGCTGTTGAAGCGGGCGATTCGGCCGAGCAAGACACCGACCGCACAGAGCGCGTGGAGCCCGAGCTCGAGTGCGTACGCCCGGCGGCTCGTCCATCCACGCCTGAGAAGGTAGCGGCGCAGCAGCGCGAGGGATCCCGTGTACGCAAGGACACCGACGAGCACCACCAACGAGTACGACAGGACGAGGGCAACCGTGGCGGTCTCCCGTTCCCGAAGGGCGAGCGCATCGTGCTTCAGGTGGATCAGATCCGTGATGACGTACGGACCATTCGGGAGGAAGGCGACGAAGATCGCGAGTCCGAGCCACCAGAGCACCCGGGGCCGCACGCGCGGTTCAGTGAACAGGAACACCGCGAACACGAGCGGAACGAGGGCAAGCAGCGAGTTCCACACCATCCACGGCCCATTGCCCAGGAGCACGCGCACGCCCGAGATCCTAAAGATGAGTTGTGTGAACGGTGTGAAGACTTGGTGGAGATCAGACGCGCAGCGCCGCCGCGGCTCCGTCGAGGGGGAGCTCGTCGTCTTCGCCGGTGGCGCGGATGCGACGCTCGACGATGCCGCGCTCTACGCCCTTGGCGCCGAGCGTGAGACGCACGGGCATGCCGAGGAGGTCGGCGTCGGCGAACTTCACACCCGGGCTCGCGTCGCGGTCGTCGTAGAGCACCGCCACGCCGGCTGCGGTCATCTCGTCGTAGAGCTTGTCGGCGGCGGCACTCACGTCACCGGTGTTCTTCCCCTTGCCGGTGATCGCCACGAGATGCACGTCGTACGGCGCAAGTGCGGCGGGCCAGGTGATGCCCTGTTCGTCGTGGTGCTCCTCGACGACCGCGGTGACGATGCGCGAGATCCCGATCCCGTAGCAACCCATCACCATCGGGTGCTGCTCGCTCTCCTCGTCGGTGAAGACGGCGCCCAGCGCCTCGGCGTACTTGGTGCCGAGCTGGAACACCTGTCCCACCTCGATGCCGCGGTCGATCGACAACGGCGAGTCGCATCGCGGGCACGGGTCGCCGGGCACCACGGTCACAA
The DNA here is from genome assembly GCA_031406505.1 of Acidimicrobiia bacterium. Classification (GTDB taxonomy): domain Bacteria; phylum Actinomycetota; class Acidimicrobiia; order IMCC26256; family PALSA-555; genus SHVJ01. The sequence goes on from JANOHN010000181.1 coordinate 1,764, forward strand.
GGTCGGCCCACTCCGCGACCTTGAAGTCGCGCCCGAGCTCGGCGTTTCGGACGTGGTGATCTTGCTCGTTCGCTCCGGTCACCCACGAGTGCGGTGCACTCACCAATGGGTCGGCGATCACCAGGGCAACACCGGTGGCGTCGGCGCCGATGTAGCCCTTCACGAGCCCAGGATGCGCGGCAAAGTCATCGTCGTCGAACAGACGGGCCGTGCGCGGGGCAACCGCCTTGCGGAGCGCGGCTTCGTTGAGCTCGCGGTCGCCGGGAAGCAGTGCGAGGCCGACCGCGTCGTCGAGGTGGAACGCGATGCACTTGAGGAGCTCACCCTCGGCGGAGCCGAGATGCTGAGCCACCGCCGTGATCCCCGGCATGCCGGGCGTGTGCACCTTCTCGCGCGAAGCCTGTCCGCCGGCGCCGTCGTGCTGCTCCGCCTTGCGTCGCGCAACCTCGGCGTTCGCCGCGTAGTCGCAGTTCTGGCACCAGACGATGTCGTCCTCGCCGATCTCGGCCATGGCCATGAACTCGTGGTTTACGTCGCCACCGATCTCGCCGGACTCGCCCTCCACGGGGCGGAACGTGAGCGCACAACGCGTGAACACGCGCGTGTACGCGTCGAACATGTCCTGGTACGTACGGCGCAAGTCGTCGATATCGACGTGGAACGAATACGCATCCTTCATGAGAAACTCACGGGCGCGCAGCAGTCCGAAGCGCGGGCGCAACTCGTCGCGATACTTCCAGTTGATCTGGTAGAGATTGACCGGTAGGTCGCGGTAGCTCTCGAACTCGCCCGCAACGATGGTCGTGATCACCTCTTCGGCCGTCGGCGACAGGCAGAACTTTGCCTCCTTGCGGTCCTCGAGGCGGAACATCAACGGTCCATACGCCTCGTTGCGACCCGATCGCTCCCACAGCTCCAGCGGCTGGGTGATCGGCATCGTCATCTCCTGCGCGCCCGCGGCGTCCATCTCCTCACGGACGATCTGTGCGACCTTCGTGAGCACCCGCTGCCCGAGGGGAAGCCACGCGTACATCCCGCTTGCGACCTGCCGGATGCATCCGGCCCGGAGCAGCAGGCGATGGCTGGCGATGTCGGCGCCGGCAGGATCGTCGCGGAGCGTGCGCAGGAACAGCCGGGACATCCGCATGGGGCGAGGCTAGGACCCGTTTCCCTCGCCAGCAGTGGATATCGGGTCCGGCGAGCCGCCCGGTGAAATCTGACCTGACCGCTGGCATTTCTGGCCGAGATTGTCTACGCTTCACTTCGTGATTCGGGAACGCGGTGCCCCATCAATCTCGATGGGCCGTACGCCGCATGAGATGCATGACGAGATGTGTCGTCGCGCTCTCCCGGGTCGCGCCCGCTAACTCAGCGCCCGCGCCCCGCCTCCCCGTCCCTCTTTCCCGGGAGCCGCGCATGTCCAGCACCACCTCCACTCGCAGGCAGGTTCGTCAATGAGCATCGACGTCACTTCTTTGCGCGTCCGCCCACTCGAGCCCGACATCGAGGCTGAGCTCGATCGCTACGAGGACGGTGTGCGCCGTTACCTCGCGGAAGAGCTCGACGAGGACGCGTTCCGCGTGTTCCGCCTGAACCAGGGAATCTACGGACAACGCCAAGGCGGGCACGCCCAGATGCTGCGCGTGAAGATCCCATACGGGCGCATCGAGCCGGACCAGCTCGAGATGATGGGTTACATCGCGGAGACCTACTCCCGCGGTTGGGGCCACCTCACCACGCGCCAGAACGTGCAGTTCCACTTCGTCGCGCTCGAGCAGACCGGCGAGGTGCTGCGCTTGCTCGCCGCGGTCGGCATGACGAGTCGCGAGGCATGCGGCGACACCGTGCGCAACGTCGCGGGTTGCCACCTCGCGGGCGCGTGCCCGTACGAGGTGCTCGACATCAGCCCGTGGGCCGAAGCCGCCAAGGACCTCTTCCTTCGGAACCCGATCTCGCAGCGCCTGCCTCGCAAGTTCAAGATCAACTTCTCCGGCTGCGCCACCGACTGCGGCCAGGCGATGTTCAACGATGTCGGGGTGATCGCCGTAAACCGACCGCGGCCCGACGGATCGGTCGAGCCAGGCTTCCGGGTGTTCATCGCCGGTGGCCTCGGTGCGAACCCGCACCCGGCGCAGGCGCTCGAGGAGTTCACGACCCGCGACGACCTGCTCCCCACCATCGAAGCGATCCTGCGCGTCGAGAACAACCACGGCAACCGCGACAACAAGCTGCGCGCTCGCCTCAAGTGGCTGGTCGACACGATGGGGATCGACGAGCTGCGCGAGCGCATCGTCAAGGAGCGCAAGTTCCTGGTCGCGTCGTCCACGTATCCGGGCGGGATCCCCAAGGCCGTCCAAGAGCACGGTGACACCGCGGCGGGGATGACCACTACCCCGGCCGACGGGGTGCCCGTCGAGCTCGGTGGCCTCGACCCGTACCGCAAGTGGGAGCTCGCCAACGTCGTGCGCGGCCGCGCCAACGGCACCGTCAGTGCCTACGCCTACTGCCGCCTCGGCGACATCACCACCGCGCAGTTCCGCGGCCTTGCCGCGGTGCAACAGGACTTCAACGTCGAGGTGCGCATCACCAACCGGCAGAACTTCGTGCTGCGCGGCCTCACCGAGGACCAGCTCCCCGACCTGCACGAGCGACTGGCCGCGATCGACATGGCCGAGGCTGGTGCCGAGCTAGCCCGCGACGTGGTGGCGTGCCCCGGCGCCGACACCTGCAACCTCGCGGTGACGCAGTCGCGTGGGCTCGCGGCCGACATCGGTCGTGCGCTCGACGACGCCGGGCTCGCCGAAGTGGGCGGCGTGCGCGTCAACATCTCGGGCTGCACGAACTCGTGCGGCCAGCACCACATCTCCGACATCGGCTTCTGCGGGCTGGAGCGGCGCGCCCACGGTCGTTCGGCACCCGGCTACCAGATGCTGCTCGGCGGGCGCGTCGGTCAGATGGAGATCGCGTTCGGTGAGAAGGCCACGAAGGTTCCGGCCAAAGCCGCGGCCTCCGCGGTCGTGCGGGTCGTCGAGCGCTTCGCCGGCGAACGATCCGCGGGCGAGACGTTCACCGAATGGCTCGACCGCAGCGGTGGCGCCAAGACCGTGGGCGACGGCCTCAAAGATCTCGACGAGTTCCCGACACCCGAAGACGGGCCCGACTTCTACGTCGATTTCGACGAGACCGGGCCCTACGAGGCGCAGGTCGGCGACAGCGAGTGCGCAACATGAGCGCCTCCCTGTCTCAGTCGCTCACTGCGGCGGAGGATGCCTCCGCCGCGGGCGCTCGCTCCTTGGGCGAGCGCCCTGCGCTCGCTCCGCTCGCTCCAGTCGCCGCGCCTCACGAGATCCCCGATCTCGCGGAGCTCGCGGCGGTGTCGCGAAGGTTCGAGCGCGCGCCGGCCACATCGGTGATCGAGTGGGCCTGGGAGCGCTTCGGCCCCGAGGTCACGCTCGCGTCGTCCTTCCAGGACACCGTGCTCATCGACTTGGCGATGCAGGTTGCACCTGAGATCGAGATCGTGTTCCTCGACACCCAGTACCACTTCGCGGAGACGCTCTGGTACGTCGAAGAGGTGCGCCGGCGATACGACCTCAACCTCAACGTGGTCCATCCGGCGATCGAGCCCGACAACCGCTGGAAGACCGACATCGACACGTGCTGCGCTGCACGCAAGGTTGGGCCGCTCGAGCGTGCGCTCGTCGGCAAGAACGCATGGATGACCGGACTCCGTCGCTCCGAAACGCCCGAGCGCGCCAACGCACCGATCGTGTCGTTCGACCTCGGGCGCGGCATGGTGAAGGTCAACCCGATCGCCACGTGGACCGAGGACGACGTTCGCTCGTACGAAGCCGACCGCGACCT
>JANOHN010000185.1:0-4140 GCA_031406505.1 Acidimicrobiia bacterium
GCCTTGTCGTCGCCGCGCACCACGCTCGCACCGTTGCTCCAGACCCGCACGATGATCTCGCGACCTTGCGCGTCGGCGCCGATCACCACCGCGTTCACCTCGGCCGGATCGATCGTGGCGAGGTGCTCTTCGTTGATGAGCTCCTTGAGCCCGGCCACTCCGTTCCCGTACCAGAAAGTGTGCAGCCACTTCTCGGATTCGGCTTCGCCGCGCGCGATCGCGTCGAGCGCCTCTTCCATCGTCGCGGTGAACTCGTAATCGATGAGGTGCGCGAAGTGCCGTTCGAACAGCTGCTGCTTCGCGAACGCGCTCCACGACGGCACCAGGGCCGTGCCCTTCTTCCACACGTAGTCGCGCCGCAACAGCGTGTCGATCACCGAGGCATACGTGGATGGCCGGCCGATACCGCGCTCTTCGAGCTCCTTCACGAGGCTCGCTTCGGTATACCGCGCCGGTGGCTGTGTGGTGTGGCCCGACGCGTTCACGTCGCGGCACTCCACGGCGTCGTTCTCGGCGAGCGCCGGGAGGATTGCCTCGCGGTCCTCGAGCTCGGCGTCGGGGTCGTCAGCCCCCTCGACATAGGCGAGCAAGTAGCCGGGGAACTCGATGGTGCGGCCGGTGGCATTGAAGACCACCTCTTGCTCGGCCCCGTCGGCACCGCGCGCATTGGCGACGAGTCGCGCCGTCACCCGTTGCACGCGCGCGTCGGTCATCTGCGAGGCAACCGTGCGCTTCCAGACGAGTTCATAGAGCCGCTTGCAGTCGGCCTTCGAGCCCTTGACCTCGGCGTCGCTGTCGATCGTGCTCGCGATGTCTTCGAGTGGCCGCATGGCGTCGCCGGCCGGGCGGATCGCCTCGTGGGCCTCTTGCGCATTCTTGACCTTGCCGCGGTAAGTGCGCGCCTCGGCGGGCAGGTACTCCTTGCCGTAGAGCGACTCGATCCGCGACCGCGCGGCGGCGATGGCCTCGCCCGACAGGTTCATGGAGTCGGTGCGCATATAGGTGATGTACCCGTTCTCGTAGAGCGTCTGCGCGATGGACATCGCCCGGGCCGCGCTGAACCCGAGCTTGCGCGCCGCCTCTTGCTGGAGCGTCGAGGTGGTGAACGGCGGCTTCGGACGCTCCGTGACTGCCTTCTGCTCGACCGACGCCACCCGGAATGGCACGTCGGCCAGCCCGTTGGCCAGCGCGCTCGCGCTGGCCTCGTCGAGCAGCACCACGTCAGACTTCTCCGCGAGCGAACCGGTGGCGGCGTCGAAGTCCTTGCCGCTCGCGAGCCGACGACCTCCCACGCTCGCCAACGTCGCCGGGAAGTCGGTCTCGTGCGCTTGGAACGTGCCCGCCAGATCCCAATAGGTCGCGTTCCTGAACGCCATGCGGGCGCGTTCACGGTCGACGACCAACCGACCGGCAACGCTCTGGACCCGGCCCGCCGAGACGGCGCCACCGGCGCGTCGGCGCGCCACGAGCGACATCTCGTACCCGAAGAGGCGGTCGAGGACCCGCCGGCCCTCTTGCGCCTCGACGAGCTTCATGTCGAGCTCGCGCCAGTCGGCGATCGCCGCTTCGATCGCGGGCTTGGTGATCTCGTGGAACACCATGCGCTTCACCGGCACCTTGGGCTTCAGCACCTCGAGGACGTGCCAGGAGATCGCTTCGCCCTCGCGATCCTCGTCGGTCGCGAGGTACACCTCGCTGGCGTCGGCGAGCGCGGCCTTGAGCGCCTTGACCCGTTCCTTCTTCTGCTCAGGGATCACGTAGACGGGCTTGAAGTGATCTTCGACGTCGATGCCGAGGCGCCGGACGTCCTTGTCGGTGACGCTCTTCGGAACTTCCTTGGCGCTGCTCGGGAGGTCGCGGACGTGCCCATAGCTCGCGATGACGCGCACCGCGTCGCGACCGAGGAATCCCTCGATCGTCTTCGCCTTTGCAGGTGATTCAACGATCACGAGCGGCTTCGGCACGTTGCTCTGGTTCCTCTTTCATGTTCGACGCGCCCGAGCGCGCTGCTTGTCCAGTGTGGCCGCTGGAACCCGAAATGCGATGCATCCGGGTGCAGACTCTTTGCAGGTATTGGTAGTGCGAGTCAAGTGCGGAGCCGAGTAGCCATCGCGCCCGCGTCTATTGTGCGCCCGTGCAGCTCGGCGTCTTCGGCCTCTTCGGCATCGATGTCGAAGAGATCGTCAATTCGTTGAGCCCGTACGGTGAGGTCGCGTTGTGGCTCATCGTGTTTGCCGAGACGGGCTTACTCATCGGATTCTTCCTTCCCGGCGACTCGTTGCTGTTCACCGCAGGGATCCTCGCGGGCCAAGGCAAGCTCGACATCACGATGGTGGTCCTCGGGTGCTTCGTTGCCGCGGTGGCCGGCGACCAGACGGGCTACACGATCGGCGCTCGGCTCGGACCGCGCCTCTTGAGCAAGAGCGAGTCGAGGATCTTCAAACAGGAGTTCGTGGAGCGAACCCGCGAGTTCTTCGAGAAACACGGGCCCAAGACGATCGTGTTGGCTCGCTTCGTGCCGATCGTGCGCACGTTCGCGCCCACGCTGGCCGGCGTGGGTGAGATGCCCCGCCGCACATTCCTCAAGTACAACCTCGTGGGCGCGCTCCTGTGGGCCGTTGGCATCACGATGCTCGGATACGCGCTCGGCGACGTCATCGGCGACGACATCGACTCCTATCTGCTCCCGGTCATCGTGATCGTGGTTGGGCTGTCGCTCGTGCCGGTGATCCTCGAGTGGCGCAAGAGCCGTCGGATCCACGCGGACCCCGTCGATGAGAAGACGGCCGAGGCCGAAGCACGCGAGCTGCACGACATCGTCGACCCCGACTAGTTGCCGCGGTCGCTCGCTGCGGGCCAGGAGAGCGGGCTGCGGTGATCCGGCCGCCGGGAGAAGCGGCTCGCCAACGGCTACTTGGCCGCCGGCGCCGTTGCCGGTTCGACGTCGATGGTGAAGTCCCCGGTCTTGCGCTTCGAGAACGCGATCGCACCGAGCAGCACGAGCAACGAGACGAAGGCGATGCCCAGTCGGGGTGCCGTGTCGTTCCGCAACGAGATGACAGCCGGCAGGATCAGCAGCGCAACGAGGTTCATCACCTTGATGAGCGGGTTGAGCGCGGGGCCGGCGGTGTCCTTGAACGGGTCGCCGACGGTGTCGCCGATGACTGCGGCCTTGTGCGACTCGGAGCCCTTGCCGCCGAGGTTGCCGTCTTCGATGTACTTCTTGGCGTTGTCCCACGCGCCACCGGAGTTGCTGAGGAATACCGCCATGAGCTGACCCGTGAGGATCACTGCGGCAAGGAACGCGCCGAGCGCGAGGTAGCCGATGCCGAACCCGATGATCACTGGGGTGAGCACTGCGAGGAGCGCCGGCGTGATGAGCTCACGGAGCGCGGCGGTGGTGCAGATGTCGATCACCTTGCCGTGCTCGGGCTTGTCGATGCCCTCCATGATCTTGAGCTCACGGAACTGGCGTCGCACCTCTTCCACCACCGTGCCGGCCGTGCGACTGACCGCACGGATCGCGAGTGCAGAGAAGAGGAAGGCGACCGAGCCGCCGACGAGCAAGCCGATGAACGTCTTGGGGTCGGCCACGTTGATCTGCGTGAGCGGGTTGCGGAACAGCGCGTCGCCAGTGACGTCCTTCAGCGCCGGTAGCTCCCCACCGATCGTCTCGATGTACGACGCGAACAGCGCGACCGAGGCGATGACCGCGGAACCGATCGCGAAGCCCTTGGTGACGGCCTTGGTGGTGTTCCCCACCGCGTCGAGGCTCACCATGATCCGCTGAGGCTCACCCTCGAACTCGCCCGACATCTCGGCGATGCCCGCGGCGTTGTCGGCGACCGGGCCGAACGTGTCTTCCGAGACGACGACGCCGGTGGTAGCGAGCATGCCCATGCCGGTGAGGGCAACGAGGTAGAGCGAGAACTGGAGCTCGCCGCCGCCGAGCACGATGCCGACGCCGATGGCCATGGCGATCGAGATGATCGACCACACCGTGGACTCGAGCCCGCTCGCGATGCCCGACAGGATCGTGGTGGCCGGACCCGTCTTCGTGGCCTCGGCGATCTCGCGCACCGGTTGCGTCTCGGTGGACGTGAAGTACTCGGTGAGCCGGCTGATCACCTGCGCGAGCAC
>JANOHN010000188.1:0-2362 GCA_031406505.1 Acidimicrobiia bacterium
CTGCGTGAACGCGCCGGTGAACGCGAGGAAATCGGTGGGCGGGCGGCGCAGGCACACCGCCGGGCGGCCGCGCAGGCAGGCGCGGCACTCACCGCAGCCGGGCGTGGCGTCGGCCACCACCCGTGCGCCGAGCTCCCAGCCGTCCACCCCGTCGCCGAGCGCGGCGAGCGTGCCCGACCACTCGTGGCCGAGCACCGTGTCGGGGCGGGCGTACTGCTCGAGCACCAGGTGCAGGTCGGTGCCGCAGATGCCGCAGTGGCTCACCTCCACCAGCGCCTCACCCTGGCCGGGCACGGGGACGGGCACCTCGCGCACCGCCATGTCGCCGTTGCCGAGGTAGACGGCCGCGGGCATCTGCGCACCAGGCGCAGGGGAGGTCACGAGCGAGATCGTACGGGGGGCGTCACTGCGCTGACCGGCGTGGCGTCCCCTCCGCCATGGCCTCTCGGAGCACTCACCGCACGGCGGCAACCGCAAGGTACCTTGCGACCCGGTGCTTCACAAGGTACCTTGTCGGTTGAGCGAGCCGTTCATCGCCGAGGTGGCCAGGAAGCACGGCGTCAGCGACGACGCCATCATCCATGCATTCAGGAACGCCATCCAAGTGGACGAAATCGACGAGGGGATGACCATGCTCGTCGGCCCGGATCGTGCCGGCAATCTCCTCGAGATCGCGTTCGTCCGTGTTGAGGGTGAACCAGTCATCGTGCACGCGATGCGAGCCCGTCCCGCGAACCTGAGGTGAACCGAATGCCCCGATCGTTGCAAGAGTTCCTTGACCACGCCGATGAGCTTGCCGACTACTTCGAGAACCTCGACGTCGACTATTCGACATGGAAGGACGCCACGAACCTGAGGGCGGCCCGTCACGCGTTCTTGGACCGTGTCGATGCCGAACGTCGCATCGCTGAGGCGGTCGAGCGCGCCCGCGCCGATGGGTTCTCGTGGTTCACCATCGGTGCAATGGTCGGCACGTCGGGTGAAGCTGCCCGTCAGCGCTATGGAAAGCCAGTGCCCAAGCGCTGAAGGGCGCGCTCAGCGCTTGGGCGGTAGCGATGCGACCAACTCCAAGCCGCGGTCCACCCAGTACTCGAGCTGGTCGTTCGTCGCGACGCCGACGGGCCGCACGAAGACCATGGTCCGCATCGGCCGTCCGGTGAAGTCCATCTCGCGGGCGTCGGGGTGCGTGAGCGCATCGGCATATGCGTCGCGACCCACCCGCACCATCAGCTCGTCGCCCACGATGCCCACGCACATGTTGCCGTTCACCATCAGGCACAGCCCGCCGAACATCTTGCGCTCGCTCAGCCGGGGATCGTCGCCGATCACGGCTCGCACGCGTTCGGCGAGCGCCTCGTCGTAGGCCACGGCCTCATTCGTAGTCGACAGGGCGGGGCGCGGTCCTCGGTGCCCGGTCCAGTGGGCCTCCAGAAATCTCCGCCCGGTGGAGTCCACCTCCGGCTTGACAATCGAACAGATGTTCGTATAGAGTGCCGGGAGCACTTCCCCCAGTTGCCACTTCCCCAAGTTGATGACCACCAGCTCCTCGGGGAGGTGCCATGTCCGCCAAGATCAGCCAAGGTCTCGAGTTGCTGCGCGAGGGCGTGGCCGAGCTCGATGCCGCCGTGCTCGATGGGCTCCAGGCGCGTCGGCTCGTCGAGCAGTTCGCGGAGTGCAAGAAGCTCGCCGACGCGGGCACCGCCCTCGCCGTGCCGCGGGTGCAGAAGACGGCGGCCTGGGCGTCGGCCGGATACCACCGCGACGCGGCCACGTGGCTGGCGTCGGTATCGGGCACGTCGGTGGGTGCTGCACGAGCCACGTTGGAGACGGCCGAGCGAGTGGCCGAGCTACCGGCCACCGAAGCGGCGCTGCGGGCGGGTCGCCTCTCGGGTGCACAAGCCAATGAAGTGGTTGCGGCGGCGTCGATGGATCCGGCGGCCGAGCGTGCGCTGTTGGTGAGTGCGGGTCGCGACGGGATGAAGACGCTCAAGGAGCGCTGTTCGCGGGTGAAGGCTGCGGCGCAGACCGACCAGATGGCCGCGTACGAGCGCATCGTCCGGGCCCGGGGCCTGCGCCACTGGGAAGACGAGCCCGGTCAGGGTCGCATCGACATCCGGGGCCCGATCGACGCGACGGCGCGCATCATGGCCCGCCTCGAGCCCTACGAGCGCGAGCTCTTTCAGGCTGCTTGCAAGCGCGGCAACGAGTACGAGCGGGCCGGCGCGTACGCGTTCGACGCGCTCGTCGCGATGGCCGACGCGTCGGCCAGTGCCCGGGCGCCCGCGAAGGCTGGCAGCGACACGTCGCTCGTCGTGCGCATCGACCTCGATGCGATGCGCGGGTGGACCGAGCCGGGTGAGGT
>JANOHN010000194.1:0-13706 GCA_031406505.1 Acidimicrobiia bacterium
GATGAAAGACCGCAACCCGCACACATATGGCGGTGGTCGTTACGTGCTCGACACCGTGAAGGGCGCCGATCTCGGCGGCGACGTGGACCCAACGTCGGGACGAGGCACGCTCATGATCGACCTCAACTTCGCGTACAACCCGTCATGCGCGTACGACCCAGCATGGGCGTGTCCGTTGGCGCCGCCGGGCAACGTGCTCCAAGCCGAGATCGTCGCGGGAGAGCTCACGGCCACCAGCTGACGCGACACTTTGGCGTCAGGCGCCCTCAAGCGAAGCGCAGCATGGCGCCGATCGCCGCGATGGCAACGACCACGATGCCTTGCGCTCCCGCCACGAGCTTGGCGAGCTGCCAGGTCTGGGCCCGTAGCTCCTGTTGGAGCTCGGCCTGCATCTCGACACGAAAGACCTTCATCTCCGCGTGGAACTCGTCCGTGGTCATGAGCGAGTCCCAACCGCCGTAGGGACGATCCATGAGGTACGCCGCTGCTTCCACGCCGTGCACTTCCTCGAGCTCGCGCCTGAGCGCAGTCAACACTTCGTCGATCGCCATGATCGCCTCCTCGGATCGAGAGCACAAGACACCCACCTGGCGCGTCGTTACTGGTGCGTCTGGTGTTGCAGCGCGCGTGTAGAACGAAGGGATGACCCGGTCGGAGGAGCTCTCCACTCCTGTGCTCGACCGGGCAGCGGGCGCGCTGCTCGGGCTGGCTCTTGGTGACGCGCTTGGTGCGGGGTACGAGTTCGCAACCCCGCCGACTGGCGACGCCGACTTCATCGGCGGCGGGCTCGGCGGTTGGCAGAAGGGCGAGTGGACCGACGACACGCAGATGGCGATCTGCATCGCGGAGGTCGCCGCAACCGGCGTGCTCGACGCCACCGCCGTCGCCCAGCGATTCCTCGAGTGGTACGCCGCGGACCCGGCCGACGTGGGCATCCAGACCCGCGATGTGCTCGGGAACGCGCGCAACGCCGAGGACGTGGCCAAGCAAGCAGCAACCCGCTTCGCGCGGCTCCCCGATGCGTGCGCCGGCAACGGCAGCCTCATGCGCACCGCACCGGTAGCGCTCGCGCACCTCGGCGACGACGACGCGATCATCGCCGCGGCGCACGAGATCTCCGCCCTCACCCACGCCGACCCGATCGCCGGCGAGGCGTGTGCGTTGTGGTGCATCGCGATCGACCGGGCGGTGCGCGAGGCACGCATCGACGGAGTCTGGGACGGCGTCGCCCTGCTATCCCACACGTCCCAGCAACGATGGGCCGACTGGCTGCACGAGGCCGAGGCGAAGCCACCATCCACCTTCATCAAGAATGGCTACGTCGTCACCGCGCTCCAAGCCGCGTGGTCGGCGATTCGCCACACCGCGGCGGCGTCAACCCCGAGCTGCTTGCACTTCCAGCACGCCCTGCACGCGTCCGTCCGGATCGGCAACGACACCGACACCGTCGCGGCGATCGCCGGTTCGCTCCTCGGTGCGCGTTGGGGATCCACCGCCGTCCCGATCCGCTGGCGCGCGCTGCTGCACGGGTGGCCGGGCTACCGCACCACCGATCTCGTGCGCCTTGCGGTGTTGGCGGCGCGCCGCGGGGTGGTGGACGAGCTCGGCTGGCCCACCGCCACCGACGTGACCGATTGGTACGTGGCCACCTGGGCCATCGAGCCGTTCGCGGTGCCGCTCCACGACGATCCGGGTGTGCTCCTCGGCAACTCGGTGTCAGCCACGACCGCAGACGCCGATGTGGTGCTGAGCCTCTGCCGCATGGGCACGCACACGTCGCCCGTCGCCGGCGAGGTGCACGAGCTGATGATCGTCGACTCCCCCCGTCGCGAGCACAACCCCAACCTCGACTTCATGTTGCGCGACGCCGCCGAATCGATCGTGCGCTGGCGAGACGAGGGCCGCACGGTGTTCGTGCACTGCGCCGCCGGCGTGAGTCGCACCTCGGCGTTCGCCGCTGCGTACCTCGCCCGGCGACTCGACATCGACGGCTTGAGCGCGCTCGAGCGCGTGATCGACGCGCACCCACGAGCGAGCCCGAACGACGGGTTCCGCGAAGCGCTCGAGAACCTCAACCCGGGCGTCAACACCGGCTGACCGGTGCCGTGTCGGTCAGGCACCCACCCGGCGCGCCCAGACGGCGAAGACCGGGTCGCCGCGGTGATCGAGTGGCGTGCGGCGCACCGCGGTTACATCACCCCACCCGCGTGATCGATGGAAGTACTCGCTCACGATCTGCAGGTGCGCATCGTCGTCGGTCGCGAGCCAGCCGCGGATCGCCTTCGTGGGGAAGCACCGATTCGAGAACGTGCACACGAACGGGCCATCCGCGCGAAGCGTGCGAGCAGCCTCGTCGAAGACTTCGATCGGACGCACCAAGTAGTCCACGGACACGCAGCACGTGATCGCGTCGAACGACGCGTCGGGGAACGGCAGCACCGGATCGGCGTTGAGGTCCTGGAGCACCCACGTAGTGGCTTGTGGGTTCCGGGCTAGCTCAGCCTCGTTCATCCCGAGCGCAACGAGACGCGCGGGCGCGTCACGGAAGTGCGACACCCACGACGAGCACAGGTCGAGCACGTCACCGACGAGACCGAGCTCGTCGTAGAGGTCACCGACCGTGGCGATGGCGCCATCGTCGATATGCGTCACGAACCGAGGCGGCACATAGAACGCATCGTCGGGTTGCTCGTCGGCGCGATCGAAGAACCCGTCGGGGAAGGCGGCGTACCGCGGATCGGTTGGCGTCACCTTGGCGCCCTTCGTCGATGGCAGGTCGGCCGGAGGCTACGGCCGGGAAGATCACTAGGGTCGCGGCCATGAACCCAGTGGTCGAGAAGGTCGGAAGCAAGCTCCTCGGTGTTCACCAATGGCTGTATGGCGTCACCGACGGCCGCATCGGCAGGAGCATCGGCGGACGACCGATGCTGTTGCTCCACACCATCGGTCGCAAGACCGGCAAGCCCCGCACATCGGCCTTGTTGTACGTGCCGCACGGCGAGTCGTTTGCGGTGATCGCGTCGAAGGGTGGCGATCCGAAGCACCCCGGCTGGTACCACAACCTGGTGGCGCAGCCCGACGTCGACGTGCAGGTCGGGCGCACGAAGGTTCCCGTGCGCGCCCGCGTGACCGAGGGCGAGGAGCGCTCGACCCTCTGGGCGCGCGCCGACGAGATCAACCAGGGCGGGTACGAGCGGTATCAGTCGCGGACCGACCGCACGATCCCGGTGGTGGTGCTCGACCCGCGGTAGCCCCCACCCCCGCCGGGCCGGGCACCCAGGGCGGCCGAACGAGCACACAGGGCGGCCGACGAGCAAGAATGGAGCTGTGGACACCCGGGAGACGCTGCTGGCCCAGACCTTCGTGGACATCTCCGACACCCTCGTCGCCGATTTCGACGTCGTCGACTTCCTGTCGGTGCTCGCGGGGCGCTGCGTCGAGCTCTTGGGCGTGTCGGAGGCAGGGCTCATGCTGGCCGACGCCACTGGCGTGCTGCGAGTGGCGGCGTCGTCGAGCCAGACGATGAACCTGCTCGAGCTCTTCGAGCTCCAGCACGACGACGGGCCGTGCGTGGAGTGCTACCGCACGAAGACGGCGATCAGTGAGGACGACCTCGGTGGTGCGGTCGAACGCTGGCCGCAGTTCGCGCCGGAGGCGATCGCCGCCGGGTTCACGTCCGTCTACGCGCTCCCGATGCGCCTGCGCGACGAGGTGATCGGCTCACTCAACTTGCTGCGCGCCGACCCGGGCGTGCTGGACCGCGAAGATCTCGTGCTGGCACAGGCGCTTGCCGACGTCGCGACGATCGGCATCCTGCAGCACCGCACCGCCATCGAGAGCAAGCTCGTTGCCGAGCAGCTTCAGTACGCGCTCAACAGCCGGGTCGTCATCGAGCAGGCGAAGGGAGTGCTCGGCGCGCAGGGCAACCTCGACATGGACGAGGCCTTCACGGCCCTGCGGGCGTTCGCCCGGAACAGGAACCAGCGGCTGGTGGAAGTAGCCAAGGCGGTCGCGAATCGCAGCCTGGCGACCAGCGAGGTGCTCGGCCAGGCGACCGGACCGAGCTGACGGCTAGTAGCCGTCGGCGATGCTGACCTCGACGAGCCGCAGCGTGTGCTTCTTGGGGTTGGTGCGAAGCCTCATCCCGGTCGACTTCCACTGCTCTGCATGCTTGGTGCAGAGCTTGTAATCGAGCGTCGACTCGAGGTCGTAGGAACCCTTGTTGTAGCAACGCTCGATATCGCACATACGGGCCATGCCGTCGACCTTACTCATGTCGGGCCGGATGCCCTCGATCCGAGGGGGAATCCGGCGGTGATGGGGCTCAGACTGGCCTCGGCGGACTGGCCGAGGGGTCGCGAACTGGCGCTCAGACGCTCTTTCGCGACGGGCGGTGGTGCTCGGCGCCGTTCACGTGGATCTCGATGGCCGTGCCCGAGCCGTTGGTGCGCTTGCGACCGAGGTTGAGGATGGCGCTGGCGTCGGCGCTCGCTCGGAGCTCCCATCGGAACTCGTCGCGCGCGGGCGGACGGTTGCGCTTCGGCTCGGCGGGAACCGATGCCTCGACGAAGATCGTCTCGCCGTCGCTGACCGCAAGATCGCTCGGGCATTCTGCCGACGGTTCGCTCAGCAGCGTGCCGTTGTCGTTCCACACGCTCACGCGGTGACGGTTCATCCCAGGCACGGTGTCGAGCGCGAAGTGGACGATCACAGGTTCCGGCATCCCTTCTATTGTACGCCATCGCGGTGTGGTCGGTTTTCCGGACGCGTGAGTGGCGCACACGACATGGCGCGACGACACGGTTCACCTGCTACGCTTCTTGCTGTACTCGTTGGTCATCGCATATATGTGATCCGCGATATCCGCAACGGGCTGTGCCGCTTCTCTTGCACGACTCCCGCGCATCTGCGCCAGGGTCAGCGTCTCGGGGATCGTTACTTCGCCCCTGTGAGACCTGTCCCAGCCGCCACGAGCGGCACCATCGAATTCGGAGTCACCACAACCGTGCCATCCACCTTTGCCGATCTCGGCACCCCGTCTGATCTCGTCGCGGCGCTGACCGCCCACGGGATTCAGCAACCTTTTCCCGTCCAATCGCTGACCATCGCCGACGGCATTGCCGGCCGCGACGTGTCGGCCCGGGCCCCAACGGGGTCCGGCAAGACAATCGCGTTCGGTATCCCGCTCGTTGCCCGAGTAGGGCGCGCGAACGCGCGCCGGCCGCGCGGCCTCGTGCTCGTCCCCACGCGTGAGCTCGCTGCGCAAGTGCGCGACGAGCTCGAGTGGCTCGGCGGCGTCCGCAAGCTCCGCGTTGCTGCGTGTTACGGCGGCGTGGGTCTCGGCAACCAGCAGAAGGCGCTGCGACGCGGCGTCGACGTGCTGGTTGCGTGCCCCGGACGCCTGAACGATCTCCTCGACCGCGGCGACGTCAACCTCAGTGAGGTCGAGGTCGTTGTGATCGATGAGGCCGACCGCATGACCGACATGGGCTTCTTGCCCGTGGTCCGGGCCCTGCTCGACAAGACCCCCAAGTCTCGTCAGACGTTGCTGTTCTCAGCCACGCTCGACGGCGATGTCGCCACGCTCCTGAAGCGCTACCAGCGCGACCCGGTCCGGCACGAGATCGACGCACCGGAAGGAAGCGCCGAGCTCACCACGCACCTGTTCTGGGCTGCCGAGCGCGGCGATCGAGTGAAGATCTGCGCCGACGTCGTGTCGGTTGCCGGTCCCACGATCGTGTTCTGCCGCACCAAGCGGGGCACCGACCAGGTGACCAAGAAGCTCGCCAGCATCGGCGTCAAGGCGGTGGCCATTCACGGCAACCGCTCACAGGGTCAGCGAGAACGAGCCCTCCGCTCGTTCTCCGACGGTCATGTCGATGCGCTCATCGCCACCGACGTTGCCGCGCGAGGGATCCACGTGGATGACGTAGCGTGCGTCGTGCACTTCGATCCGGCGCCCGACATCACCGACTACACGCACCGTTCCGGACGCACTGCTCGCGCCGGCGCCACCGGAACGGTCGTCTCTCTCGTCTCGTCCGACCAGCAGCGCGACGTCGCCCGGATCCAACGGATCCTCGGCGTCCCGCCGCGTCTCACGAGACCCGACCGCGGCGCACTTGCCAACGGCAATAGCGTCGAGGAAGCAAGAAGCCCGTCGAAGCCCAAGGGCTCCAACGGGCATACACAAACAACAAGGAGCACCATGCCGACAGGCACCGTCAAATGGTTCAACAGTGAGAAGGGCTTCGGCTTCATCTCCCGCGAGAGCGGCGACGACGTGTTCGTACACTTCTCGTCGATCCAGGGTGATGGCTACAAGTCACTCGAAGAGGGCCAGCAGGTCGAGTTCGATGTCGGCCCGGGCAAAAAGGGCGAAGAAGCCCGCAACGTCCGTCCCGTCTGAACACTGATCACACCGAACGCCTGCGGGGCTCGTTCGCATTCGTGCGAGCGACCCCTGCGGGCGTTCGTCATTTCCAGGGAGTCTCGAAGCAGCGATCCGTCGGTTCGTCAGGCGGGCCGATGCACCGAGACTGCGTAGCTCCCGTCACCAGGGAACGGCTCGCGATCCCAGGTCGACCAGCGGGTGGCGAGCTCCAGGCCGGCGGCGCGGCAATGCGCTTCGTACTCGTCGACCTCGTAACCCCGCCCGAGCTGGAACCCACTCACGAGCGCGCCGCCGGGCGCGACATGCTGAGCGCAGGCCGCGATCACCTCGTCATTCGTGCCGGGCGCGGTGAACAGCAGCACGTTGCCGGCCATCACCACCACGTCGAACGTGCGACCGAGGTCGAGGCTCGCGAGGTCAGCGACATGCCAGACAAGGTCGGGACTCCGCCGTTGCGCTTCGGCGATCATCGACGGCTCGACATCGACCCCCACCACGTCCACGCCCCGCTTGGACAGCTCGCGTGCGACGCGCCCACTCCCGCACCCAGCATCGAGGACGGAGTGAGGGTCGAGGGTGCTGACGAAGTCGGCCTCGCCGTGCACGTCGACACCCGACGCGGCGAGCGCATCGAATCGCTCCTGGTAACGCTCGCCGTCCCAGTCGCCGTGCTTGCCGGGCCTGCTCACACCACCCTCGATCAGTCGGTACCGAACCAGCGGCGGCGGCGGCTCGCGCCGAACTCTTGCTTCTCGGCGGTGATAGCCGTCGAGGGAGGGCTGATGTCGCCGTGCGGTGGCGTGTCGCCGAGGAACTCGACGTTGGCCTTGGCCACCAAGCCGCCGCCCCATTCGACATAGCACGCCGCTGCGCCGCCGTACGGCGGGGGCGGGTCGCCGCCACGGAGCTGAGCCAGGAGCACATCGGCGAGCGTGCGCGCCTCGCCCTCGGCGAACACGCCGGCGCGAGGCACCGGCGCGCTCGTGACGTCGCCGACTGCATAGACGCCGGCGAACTTCGTGGCGAACGTGGCCGTGTCGACACCGATCCAACCGTCGGGCTCGGTGAGCCCTCCGGCGACGACGACCGGCGGCGGAACGTGCACCGGCACGCCAAGCAACAAGTCGAAGCCCAAGGTGCGACCGTCCTCGACCGTCGCGATGTGCGCGTCCGGATCGATCGACGTGACCCGAGACGTCGGCCAGAACTCGATGTCGCGCTCGGCCAGGGCAGTCAGGATCGCCGCCGAGATCTCCTGGGAGATCGGCACCGGCAACGGGAGCGAGCTGAGGACGTACAGCTTCACGTCCTCGCGCACGCCACGCGCCTCGAGCATCTCGTGCAACAAGAGCGCGGCCTCGTACGGCGCCGGCGGGCACTTGAAGAAGGGGCCGAGCACCGCGACGACGGCGACGCCGGCGTCGAAGGTGGGCAGCACATCGGCCACGCGCTCCGCGCCCGCAACCGAATAGAACTCGTAGCCGCCCTCAGTGAGGCCGGGCGTCGCCGCCGGATCGAGATCGGCGCCGAGCGCGACCACGAGGATGTCGGCGTCGTAGGTGCCTTGGTCGGTGACGACCCGCTTCGCGTTCGGGTCGATCGACTGGATCGCCGCTTGGCGAAACTCCACGCCGGGCTTCGCGATGTCTCGGTAGTACGAGCGCACCTCGTCGGGGCGACGTTTCCCGAACATCACGTCGAACTTGGCGAACCCGAAGACGAACGAGTCGTTCTTGTCGATCAGCGTGACTTTGACGTCGTCGCCGAGCTCCTCTGAGAGGCGGCTCGAGAGCTCAAGCCCTCCGAACCCGGCACCGAGGATGACGACGTGAGGTGTGCTCATGTTAGGGCCCGTTCGATCCTTAGGGCTTGATCGGGGTGAATGCCAATGGGTTGCCCTGCACGCGGTACAGCGTGAACACGATGTTGGTGGTGTCGCCGAACTCATCGAATCGGATCTTGCCGGTCACACCCTTGCCCTTCGCGCCCTGGATGCTGTCGACCACCGCGAGCCGCGCGTCGCCAGTGACCTCATCGGCACCCTTCAGGGCATCGCGGGCGGCGAGGATGATGAGGTTGGCCGCGTCGTACGCGTACGGGCCGTAATCGGTCGACGGCTCATCAAAGCCGGCCGACTTGTAGTCCTTGAAGAACTTCTTGGCGGTCTTGAGCTTCGCGGCAGGAACTCCCACTGTGCTGGCGAGGTCGCCCTTGCTCGCGTCGCCGGCCGCGTCGACGTACGCCGGGTCTTTGATGCCGTCGCCGCCAACGATCGGACCGTCGAAACCGGCTTCGGTCGCTTGCGTGCGGAGTGTGGCCGCAACCTGATACTCGCCGCCGAAGAAGATCGCGTCAGGAGGATCGACGAGCGCGGCGTCGAGGAAGTCGGTGAAGTCGGTTGCTCCGTCGAGCACCGTCTGCTGGACCGTCACGGTGCCGGTGAACGCGTCGACGAATGCGTCGGCAAGGCCCTGGCTCACGGCTTTCGTCTCGCTCACCACCGCGACGTTCTCCAAGCCGAGCTTGCTCACGCTCGTGGCGAGGAACGGAGCCTGCTGCGAATCGGACGCAACCATGCGGAAGTAGTTGTCGTAGGTGCGCACCGGGTTGGCGGGATCGTCGCCGAGCGTGAGGCTCGCAAGGGTGTTGCTCGGCGAGATGAGCACCAGGTTGGCGGGCGCGAGGAGGGGCAGCACCTCCACGGCTACACCCGAGTTGTACGTGCCGACCACGCCGATCACCGCTTCGTCGTCCACAAGCTGCGGCGCGTTGGCAGCACCGGTCGCCGGATCAGACGAGTCGTCGACCGCGACAAGCTCGATCTCCCAGCCCGGGATCGCCTTGTTCTTGTTGGCTTGATCGACTGCGAGCTGCACGGAGTTGCGGATGCCGGCACCGAACTCCACGAGGCCCGCGTCGAGCGGTGCGAGCACGCCGATCCGGACCACCTTGTCGGCCGCTTGCGCACCGACCCCTCCGCCGGTGGTCGCGAGCCCGAGAGCCGCGAGCAGGGTGACGAAGAACATCGGGGCGCGACGACGAAACATGGGGCTCCTCAGGTGATGGACCAGATGAATCGAAGCGAGAACCTAGCGCACTAGTCCGGAACGTTGACGGTGCGGTCGAAGCTCAGCTCGATCTTGCCGGTCATCAACCCACCCAGCGTGCCGCCGTCGGTAACGAAGTTCGCACCCGACACGTACGACGCGGCCTTGCTGTTGAGGAAGATGAGTGGATACGCCTGCTCCTCGGGGCGCGAGCGCCGACCGGCTCCTTGGGCAAACTTGTCGATCAGCTCGGCGCCGGCGTAGTCCTCGAACGCCGGCATCATCGGCGTGTCGGTGGGCCCAGGGCTGATGCAGTTCACGCGGATGTCGCGCTTCGCGAAGTCCACCGCGGCGTAGTGCGTCCACACGCAGATCGACTCCTTCGACGGCCCGTAGCCACCCGCGATGTCGTCGGGGTGGTCTTCGCACCACTTCTTCGCCTCGGCGAAGCCGTTCGTGGTGACGAGCGGGACCCACTTCGCGATGTTGGCGAGGTAGCCGCTGCCGGCCGTGGAGGAAATGCTCGCGATCGCTCCGCCGCCATCAGTCATGAGGTCGGCACTGAGCTCGGCGAGATGCCGCATCGCCACGAAGTTCACAAGCATCGTGTCGATGTCGGAGAACGGGGTGCCGGGAAGCCCAGCGCAGTTGAACAACGCGTGCACCGGACCACCGATCTTCTTGATGGCGGCGGCAGTGGCGTCGGGGTCCTTGAGGTCGGCGGACTGGTAGCTCGCTACCTTCACCGGCGGCTCCTTGAGGTCGAGCACGTGGATCTCGGCCCCCAGATTCGCCAGCTCGGTGACCGCCGCCGCACCCATGCCCGCCCCGCCACCACCGCTGACGATGACGCGCATCCCCTCGTAGTCCCAGAGCCCTGCCATGTGATCCCCCTCGAATGCCAGCCCGAACGACGGACTCTACCCATCCGGAGACGGTAGGTTCCGGGCGTGGCGACTCCCCGCGACCTCGAGGCGAACCGCGCGCTCGTCACTCGCTTCTGGGACGACCTCTACCGGCACGACTTCGACGCGTGTGGCGCGTACTTCACCGACGACGGGGTCTACACGGACGTGCCCGTCGGCGAAGTCGGCGCCACCGGCCCGGCCGAGGTTGCGGCTCGACTCCGCCTGGGACTGGAGCCCATCGACCGCAACGTGCATCACATCCACAACATCGTCTGCGATGGCCACATGGTGATGACCGAGCATGTCGAGGAGTGGTTCTGGCCGTCGGGCGAGCACGTGGCGTTGCCCTTCGTGTCGGTCATGGAGCTGCGCGACGGCAAGATCGCCCGTTGGTGGGACTACTTCAACTTGCCGACGCTGCTCGACGCGGCACCGCAATGGTGGCTCGAGCACATCGCGAAGGGCTACCGCTAGCGCTCAGCCCGGGATCGGGAGCAAGGCCGCCGCGGTCTTGAACTGCTCAGCATCGACCTCCATCCAGAACCCGGCGTTCACTGCCTTGTCGGCACTCGCGTTGAACGCGTCCACGTAGTCCGCGTGCGCGGGATAGAGCTCGGCAAGCATTGCGTCGTCGAACGGGACGGTACGGCCGAACAGGAAGCAGAGGTTCTCGCCCGCACCAGGCTCTCCAGTCACGGTTGCGATCGGCACATCAACTTGTGGCGTACGGATGCCACCCTCGGCAATGCCGTGCTCATCTCGCGCGATCTCGTCGTCAGGAGTGATCGCGAGTCGAGGCGCTTTCGGAGGCACGGTACCGTTGCGCACCCAACGTTCGAGCTGAAACACCGCGGCGTTGAGCACCGCGAACATCGGTCCGGCATTGATCGGCGCGGTGCAGCCGAGTGGACCTCCGGTGATCGCCCGGACATCGAGCAGTTGGGCTTCGACCGTGCCGTCGTCGTCGTCGCCGAATCCGAGCGGTGCCGTGTACGCGTCGGCATGGGACGTGCCCGCCACTTCCCACAGCCGGATCCGCTTCGTATCGCGCTGACGAGCCGCGAGATACCCGAGCCGGATGAGGTCGGTCTCGGTCTCGAACATCAGCACGGGCACATCGACGTCGGCGCGGATGAACGCGGCCTCGGGCATGCCCGGGTCGCGCGAACCCGCGCCCTCCGAAGCGCCGAGCGCGGCTCCGCTCCCTCCGCGGCTGTACACCAGGAAGCCGTCGAACACGCGCGCGAGCGGGTGCACGGCGTTGATGTACGTAACCATGCGAAAGGCTGACTGAGACTCACCCAACGCGATGACGCGCTCCACCGAGAGATCACCGATGGGATGCGGCTCGACCTTGTTGCGGGAGGCGACACCGGTCTGGGAGAAGATGTCGTACGAGAATGCGTCCCCGGGATGCTCGAGGTCCGCGTAGCGCTCCGGGTCGTTCACCTTGAGTCCGCCAGACGGGATGGCCGCCGTCGCGCTCTCGCCGTCACCCTGAATGCCGGCAGCTTGGGCCGACACACCGACCCAGGCCGCGCCACTGCGGATGATCTGGGTGTGCGATGCCGTCCAGGAAGCCGAGGTATCGAACCCGGCTGTCACGTTCAGCCACTCGACGAACACCGTGCCGCTGAACGCGTCTTCCGACGCCGGGCGATACACGACGATCCGGGTGGCGAACGGCGCAGTATCGGCTGGCTTCACGTTCCACTTGCCGTTGCGCGCGAGGGTGCCCACAGCGTCGTACGAGGTCGCCGTGCCCTCGAGGAAGAACTCCTCGGCGACGTAGCCCGACGCGGGGCTCGGGCTGGCCCCAACGAGGATCGGTTTCCCGCCGCCCCCGGTGATCGGCCCCGTGACGGTGGGCGTGGCGGTCTTCGTCGAGACGGCGGCCATCGCCGGATCGCCGAGCGTCAACCCGAGCGCTAGGGCCGCGGCGAGCGCGGCGGTGAGAACCGAAACATGGCGCACGGCCGGAGAGTCTGCCAGCCCAAGGGGTGGCACGCGTCCTCAAGGGACCGATGATGCACGGGGCTCGCGTCGAGCAGCCTGCGTGAACGGGTACCGGAGATGGCTCAGGTAGCCGTCCTGTGGCACCGGGTCCGTGATACCGAATGCCATCGCGCGCTTGCCCTTCGGCAGGTACGCCGTCCCGAAGACCTTGTCCACCGCCGGCAATCCGAAGTTCTTGTTGCGCGCCTCGGGGTCGAGGGCGTGGTGCCAGTGGTGCCATTCCGGTGTGTTGATCACCCACCGCACTACAGGGAACCGCAAGCGCACATTCGAGTGCTGGAAGAGTGCGAGCAGGGTGACGACCGCGGCAGCGCCGGCGAACACACCACCGTCGTAGCCGAGCACGAACAGTGGCAGCACCGCGAACGCTTGCGTGAATGCTGCGTCGAGCGGGTGCAGCCGACCTGACGCAACCCAGTCCATCTGCTCGATGGAATGGTGCACCGCATGGAAGCGCCAGAGGAACGGCACCGTGTGCGTGAGCCGGTGGCCCCAGTAGCTCCCCACGAACACGAGCATGACCGCGAGCGGGATCGCGACGGCCAGCGAGAGCGAGCCCTCCACGTCGAGGGCACGGACCCAGAGGAGCGGGATCGCCGCGACCACGACGAGCGCGATCGTGCCCGCGGTAACGAGCAGATTGTTCACCAAGAGGTGCGTGAGGTCGGTGACGAGCCCGCGCCGCAGCACGCGCTGGCGCCGCAGGGCAAACAGCTTCTCCAATGGCACGAAGAGGAGGAACAGCACGGCGATCGCCGCGACCGCGCCGGGTCGCACTACGAGCGCGACGCCGAGGGCCGCGACGAACGTGAGTCCGGTCGTCCTCTTGCTCATGGCAGGTCCTCTCTCTTCATCATCGAACCGCAGCGATGTGAAGCGAGGAACGTTCGAGTGTGAGGGATCTGTGAAGCGCTACCCCATCTCGGGGATCAACCCGAGCTGGGTCATGAAGCCCATGTCGTCGCTCACACCCCAGTGCTCGATCGCCTTTCCGTTCTTGATCTTCACCCGGTCGAACGTCTCGAACGAGAAGTCCTTGCCGGTCGCGGGGATGCCGAGCCACTCCCCGGTGTGCTTGCCCTTCGTGAGCGATTGGATCCACACCTCGTCGCCCTCGACGACCATGCTGATCACGTCGACCGAAAGGTTGGACACCCCGACGTGCGTCGACTCCACGAACGCCACGAGGCCGGCTTTGCCCGGCTTGCCACCGGGGAAGTTCTGATGTTCCACGAAACCATCGTCGATGATCTCGTCGATCACCTTGACATCGCCCTTGACCATGATCTCGTCGAAGAATCGCTTCGCGATCTTCTTCAGGTCGTCTGCCATCGCCCCACC
>JANOHN010000269.1:0-6304 GCA_031406505.1 Acidimicrobiia bacterium
CGTGGGGAGTTTCGAGTGCTTCGATGCCCACAACGTCGAGGACGGTTCCGAGCTCGAGCCCTCGCCATTCGACACCGCATCTCGACCAACCCCAGACGCAGTGAAAGTCGCTCGTGATGATCGACGAGTCGAGCTCGCGCAGATCGGCGAGCGTGAACGAACGAGAGTGACGGACGAGGCCGTCGATCGCGATCCGCTCTGGTACCTCGGGAATCTCGCCTTCGAGATGGACGATGGGCCACTCCTCAGCAACCCGCTGGACGCGGCGGAGTGGCGACGGTGCGGCGCTCATGCCGGTGCCGGCTCGGGGACGACGAGGCGATCGTCATCGGGTCGCAAGCGCATCGCGATCGCGTCACCGACCGTCGCGAGCCCGATCCGAGCGAAGGTTGTCGCCATCGGCTCGGACGGGCGACGCAACGCCGCCCACGACTCGAGCACCGCCTCCACCGCAGTGGGCACTTCGTGCTCGGCGAGCTTCACAACCGGAGTACCGACGACACCCCGAGTGAGGTCGGCGCCGAGCACCAGGTGATAGCCGAGCATCGTCTGGCCATCGAGTCGAAGCTTCGTGCCGGCGAGCCCGATGTCGGCGATCTGCTGCTTGGCGCACGAGTTGGGGCACCCGGAGATCGCGATAGACACGTCTCGCGAGAGATCGCTGCGGGCCTGGAGTCTCTGCTCGAGCGTGGTGGCGAGCTCCTGGCTGCCCGTGAGGGCGAGCGAGCAGAACGTGAGCCCCGGGCAGGCAGTGATGTCGACCACGCTGCGCGCGCCTTCGGGCCCGAGCCCGAGCAGTGACAGCCCGGAGACGACGCGGGGCACATCGTTCGTCGCGATCGACGTCATGACCAGGTTCTGCTCCCGCGAGCATCGCAGCGGCGCCCCCGCGACCAGTGCCGCGATCTCGTCCAGCTGATCGGCGCGAATGTCGCCGCGTGGGATCCGAACCGTGATGCTCGCAAAGCCAGGCGTCCGTTCCGGGCGCACGCTGGGGCTCCAGCCTTGGGGCGGCGCGAGCGCGATCGAACGACCGATCTGGCTCTCGCCGTGCGCCTCGACCGGATCGATGGGCGACTGCTCCTCGGCCCAGAGCGCCGGAAAGCGTGCCGCGAAGTGCTGGCGGAGCGCGCCCTCGCCGTGCTCCTCGATGAGGAACTTCAAGCGCGCCCGAGCGATCTGGTCGATGTCGCCGACCGTGATGAACCACTCGACGACCGCCCAGACCGCGGGCCAGACCTCCTCGCGCCGGAGGAACGGGCGAAGCAGGAACGACAAGCGCGGCGCCGCCCCGAGGCTGCCACCGACCCACAGCTGGTAGCCGCACTCGCCGTCTTGCACCCGCGCGACCAAGCCGATGTCGTTGATGAGCGCATCGAGTCCGCAGCGCGAGCAACCGCCGAGCACGATGTTGAGGCGCGACGGAAGCGCCACGTTCAGCTCGGCGGAGCGGGCGACGAGCAACGCCGAGAGGCGTCGGGCGTCGGGGAGCACGTCGAAGGGCTCTTCCACGGATGTGGACGACTCGGCGCACGCCATCACGTTGCGCACGGTGTGCCCGCACGCCGATCGGCCGACGAGACCCACATCAGAGAGCGCGTCGTAGATCGCCGGCACGTTGTGGAGCTCGACGGAGTGGAGCTCGAGGTTCTGGCGCGTCGTGAGGTGCACGTGGCCATCGCTGAAGCGACGGGCCACGTCCGTCACCGTTGCGATCTGCCGCGCATCGAGCTGGCCACCCGCGACGCGCATGCGGATCATGAAGAGGTCGTCCTGGCGCTGCGCGCAAACCCCGTACATCTTGAGGCGATAGTGGTCGTCTGCCGCGAGCTCGCCGGGCCCGCCGGCGCAAACGCGGTCGAGGTCGAGGTCGAGACCCGAACGCTTCGCCCGGGGAATGTCGGGTCGCTCGTGTGGCTGGGTCCGAGGCGCAGGTGCCGCTGCGGTCGCCGTCATGCCCAGGATTCTGGGGGCGGCCTGTTGCGGGGGCGTTGGCCACGTGCAACGGGAGCGTGAACGCACCCGCACAGCCACCGCGAGGCGATGTGCGGTCGGCGTCACGCAGCCGTGACCCCAGGGAAACCGCCCGGTCGTGTGCCGGTCGTACCGTCCGCCCCCATGACGGACCCCAGATCCACGCGACAGGAGCAGACGTTGATGACCGAGAGCCTCGTCACCACGACCGATGGGCTCGACCGGAGGGACTTCCTGCGTCGAGCCGGCGCGGCGGCGCTTGCCGCGGCAGCGGTGTCGGGAGGGATCTCCGTGCTCGGCGGGCCCGTGGCCGGCGCCGCGACCCGTCGGGGCAAGCCGAAATCGCTCCGGCCCGTCACCCTCGGGTTCATCGCCCTGACCGACTGCGCATCGCTCGTGATGGCGAAGGAGCTCGGCTTCTTCGAGGACCGCGGGCTCGATGTGACGCTCGCCAAGCAGGCGTCGTGGCCGTCGACGCGGGACGCGTTGCTCACGGGTCAGATCGACGGCGCGCACGCGCTCTACAGCCTGCCGTTCTCGGTGGCGACCGGCATCGGTGGGACGGCGGGAGACACGTCGCTCAAGATCGCGATGGTGCTGAACGCCAACGGGCAGGCCATCACGATGAGCAACGAGTTCGCAGGCGTCGGGTACGCCGACCTCAAGGCCGCGCGCAAGGCCCTCGAGAAGAAGACGCCGACGATGGCGATGACGTTTCCCGGCGGAACGCATGACATGTGGCTGCGCTACTGGCTCAAGGCCGCCAAGGTCGACCGCAAGGCGGTGAACATCATCCCGATCCCACCGCCGCAGATGGTGGCGAACATGAAGGTCGGGACGATGGACGGGTACTGCGTGGGGGAGCCGTGGAACGCCGTGGCCGTGCAGCAAGACGTCGGCTTCACCCATCTCGCCACGCAGGATCTCTGGAAGGACCACCCGGAGAAGGCGCTGGTGGTCAACGAGGGCTTCGCGACCGAGAAAGCCGACGCGCTCCAGGACGTCATGGCTGCGGTGCTCGACGCGGGCAAGTGGCTCGATGAGAAGAAGCACCGAGCCAAGGCGGCAACGGTGCTTGGCGGACCCGAGTACGTCAATGCTCCCGCGACCGATATCGCCGGTCGTCTCGAGGGTGTGTACGACCTCGGTGCCGACCTCGGCAGGAAGACCTTCAAGGACGACTACATGCTGTTCTTCAAGGACGGATTTGTGAACTCACCTCGCCGGTCGCACGCGATCTGGTTCATGGCGCAGTACCAGCGCTGCGGACTGCTCGACGACGCACCGCCGTACGCGAAGTTTGCCGACGCAATCATCCTGCGCGACGTGTACGAGAAGGTCGCGGCGGCCGAAGGGATCGACGTCCCTGACGATGACATGACGCCGTTCGAGGTGAAGCTCGACGCAGCCACGTTCGACCCGAAGAAGCCCGAGTTGGAGGTGAAGCGGACATGACCGTCACGCAAGATCGTGTCGTCGTCGAAGAGCGCCCTGCGACGCCCATCGACACTTCGGGTCGAGCTGCCGGCGCCGCGGTGGATCATCAGACGCAGCGCGCACCGAGCCGGCTCAGGTCGCGGATGACCGCACTGGCATTCGGGGCGCTCGGGATCGGCGTCGTCGTCGGACTGTGGGCAATCGTCGCGGCGACGCTGGCGCCCGATCTCCCGACACCCATCGACGGTTGGAACGCCCTCCTCGACCTGCTCGCGAGTCCGTTCTCCGCCGGCGGCCCGACCGATCAAGGCATCGCACTCCAGCTCGGCACGTCGCTGGGCCGGGTCCTGCGGGGCTTCGGGTGGGCCGTGGTGGTTGGCGTGCCCCTTGGCTTGTTCATCGGGGCCAACCGCCGGGCGTGGCAGACCGCGAACCCGGTCGTGCAACTCCTGCGCCCGGTGTCGCCGCTCGCGTGGTTCCCGATCGGGTTGGTCGTCCTCCAGGATGCGCCGGGCGCCGCGGTGTTCGTGATCTTCATCACGGCGCTCTGGCCGATCGTGCTCAACACCGCCGCGGGGGCGGCGTCGGTGCCGGCCGACCAGCGCAACGTCGCCCGAGTCTTCCGTTTCGGGCGCGTGGCCTACGTGCGGCACGTGTTGGTTCCCAACGCGATGCCGTCGATCGTGACGGGCTTGCGGGTGTCGATGGGTATCGCATGGATGGTGATCGTTGCCGTCGAGATGCTCTCCGGTGGGTCAGGCATCGGCTTCTTCGTGTGGGACTCGTACAACGCTGGCAACGTCGCCAACGTCATCGCCGCGATCATCTTGATCGGGCTCGTGGGCGTGGTGCTCGACATGCTCTTCATGAAGCTCGGGAAGCGCTACCAGACCGAAGGAGTGACGCCATGAGCCTCGAGGTGCGCAACGTCTGGAAGACCTTCGGCGCGCGGCGCGGAAGTGCCGAGCAACAGGTGCTCCGCGGGCTGAATCTCGCGGTCGGCGGTGGCGAGTTCATCTCGCTGATCGGTCACTCGGGGTGCGGGAAGTCGACGCTGTTGAACGTCATCGCCGGACTGCTCGAAACCGACGACGGCGAGGTGTTGCTCGACGGCAGCGCAGTGCAAGGACCCGGACCGGATCGCGCCGTCGTGTTCCAGAACTACTCGCTGCTCCCGCGGCTCAGCCTCTTCGCCAATGTGCGAGAAGCCGCGCGCTCGACCCGAGCGAAGTCCGAACGGGCGCGGGCCGACGAGCGCAGCGAGCGATATCTCCGAGCGGTCGGCTTGTGGGAGCACCGGAACAAGCGTCCCCATGAGGTCTCGGGCGGCATGCAGCAGCGCACGGCAGTGGCACGCGCGTTTGCGGTCGAGCCCCGCATCCTGCTCCTCGACGAGCCGTTCGGAGCCCTGGACGCGCTGACCCGTGCTCGTCTGCAGGGCGAGCTGACCGAGCTGTGGCAGAACGAGTCGAGCACCGAGACCGTCGTGATGGTGACCCACGGCATCGAGGAGGCGATCTACCTCGCCGATCGCATCGTCGTGATGGGGAACGCACCCGGTCCGTCGATCGTCGAGGAGATCCCGGTGCCGCTCCCGCGACCGCGTGATCGCAAGACGATGATCGACGACCCCGTGTACCGCGCCACCTACGAGCGGCTGATGGACGTGCTCTCCGCGGAGGACGTCAGGAGGAACTGACTTCGGCGTTCGGCATGGGCACACCGTCGAAGCGGTACCCCCTTCGGACCACCGTCGTCACCGCGCTGCTGGCCCGTCCCAGGCGACGGCGGAGTCGGGTCACGGTCATCTCGAGCGCGTGCTGATCGGCACCCGGGCCCCACACCGCACGCCGCAGCTCGGCATGGTTGACCACTGCACCCGGTCTCGCCGACAAGAAGTCGAAGACCTGTCGCTCACGGTCGGTGAGCTGCACGCCCGCGTCGCCGTCGACCACGACGAGCGAACCCTGGGCGAACATCTCGAGATCACCGAGGCGGAACCATCGCCGCCGGCGTTCCAGCTCGTCCTGGAGGGTGTGGATCATCGAGCCCATCCGCGATCGAGGCGGCTGGAGACCCTCGATGCCGCAGTCGGTTGCCGCGTCGGCGCAGATCGGGCCGACGCACATCGGGATGACGGAGCCGTTGAGTGCGGCGCGGAGCGCGTCTGCTTGATTCGCGTGCTCGGCAAGCTCGAAGAGGCTGCGAAGGGCTCCGGCGCTCGTGAACGTCACTGCGTCGAGGCGACGGCTGCACGCGGCGTCGATGAGTCGGTGGACCGGTCGCTCGTCTTCGGGCAGCGCCCAGGTGTACACCGGCACCGCGACGACGTCGATTCCCGCGGCGCGCAGGCGTTCGGCGTGCGGCTGCTCCCGACTTCCATCGAGTTGCACGGCGACGCGCTCGCCGACTGCCGAGCCTTCGAGCACGCGGTCGACGACCTCGGAGAGCGATTCGGACGGCGCCCGCCACGCCACCTCGATCCCGGCGGTGAGGACCGCCCCAGCCGCCTTGGGCCCGCGTGCCAGCACGTGCGCGTCGGCGAGGGCAGCGTGCAGCGCGTCACCTAGGCCCCAGCTCTCTGCCGCCGCGAACCAGCTCCGGATCCCGATGCCCGTGTTCGCGATGACGACGGCGGGTGGTCGTGCGATCAGCTCCTCAGTGGCCCGGCGGATCCCAGCATCCGCCGCGAGGGGCAATGTGCGGATCGCGGGCCCGTGCATCACGCGAGCGCCGCGGCGTCGGAGCATCTCGCTCTGCTCCTCGGCTCGACGGTCCGCGGTGACGCCCACCGTGTACCCGTCGAGCGGAAGCGGGAGCATGTGCCGCGATGGAACCAGCGGCGGGTTTCGGCAGCATTTCGGCCTGACGTGCGCTGCAAGAACGGGCGGTG
>JANOHN010000289.1:0-4174 GCA_031406505.1 Acidimicrobiia bacterium
TCGCACGCGAAGAGCGAGAGGGCCACCCGCTGACCCTCTCACCCTGCTGTGTTCGTTCTTCCTGTAGCGGTGGCGGGACTCGAACCCGCGACGCCGCGATTATGAGCCGCGTGCTCTGACCAACTGAGCTACACCGCCGAGCCCCCTTACGGACTCGAACCGTAGACCCCTTCCTTACCATGGAAGTGCTCTGCCGACTGAGCTAAGGGGGCGAGCTGCCCAGGTTAGCAACCTGGCAATCCCGACCGTCAGGCCGGTGCGCCGTACTACGGTCCGGCGGCAGTGTCCGAGCCCTCACTCCGCCTCGCCGAACGCCGCGATGCCGCTGCGCTCCGCGAGATCTACAACCTCGAAGTGACCACCACGACGATCACGTTCGACATGGTCCCCCGCACGCTCGACGAGCAGGTGGCCTGGATCGACGGGCATTCGGGTGGGCACCCGGCGATCGTGGCCGTCGACGGCGACGGAACCGTGTTGGGCTTCGGCTCGATCTCGCCGTACAAGGACCGACCCGCGTACTCGCCGACGGTGGAGGACTCGGTCTACGTGCACCGCGACCACCGGTCGCGTGGCGTGGGGCGACTCATGCTCGAAGAGCTGGTCCGTCTGGCCCGTGACCACGGCTTCCATTCGATGATCGCCCGCATCGTGGGCGGCCACGAGGCGTCGATCGCCCTCCACGCGGCGTGCGGGTTCGAGTCCTTAGGCGTGGAGCGCGAGGTCGGACGCAAGTTCGGCAAGTGGCTCGACGTCGTCGAGATGCAACGAATGCTCTAGCGCCACGGGCGCCGTACGCGACGCGACCCGCCACAAGGGCGGGCCGTGTTGTGGGCCGGGCTGGATTCGAACCAGCGTAGGCATTGCCAGCGGCTTTACAGGCCGCCCCCTTTGGCCACTCGGGTACCGACCCCAGGCGCCGCGTAGAGTACCAGCGTGCCAACGTTCGACGTTGTGTCAGAGGTCGATTTCCAAGAGGTACGGAACGCGGTGGACCAGGCAAGCCGCGAGGTCTCGACGCGTTTCGACTTCAAAGGCACCGACAGCAGCGTCGAGCTCAAGGACAAGACGATCGAGCTGCACAGCGACAGCGACCAACGCCTCAAAGCACTCACGCAAGTGCTCGAGGAGAAGTTCGTGAAGCGCAAGGTGTCGCTCAAGGCGCTGTCCTACGGCAAGGTCGAAGAGGCCACGAAGGGCACCGTGCGCCAAGTCATCACCTTGAGCGTCGGCATCAACCAGGACAAGGCCCGCGAGATCGGCAAGTTCGTGAAGGAGCTCGGTCTCAAGGGCGTGTCACACCAGGTGCAAGGCGATCAGCTGCGAGTGAGCGGCAAGAAGCGCGACGACCTTCAGTCGGTCATCGCCTCGCTGCGCGAGCACGACTTCGGAATCCCCCTGCAGTTCGAGAACTTCCGCGACTAGCACTACCGCCAATCGCTGGAACGGAGTCGGCGGATGCGGTCCTCCGTCGGCGGGTGCGAGCTGAACAAGCCGGCGAAGCTCACCTTGCGACCAGTCAGCGGGTTGATGATGAACGCCGTCGCCTGTGCCGGCTGCACGTTCATCGGCACCTGCTTCACGTACGCCTCGATCTTCTCGAGGGCGCGGGCGAGGGGCTCGCCGTCGTTCACGAGGTGCGCGCCGCTGGCGTCGGCCTGGTACTCGCGCGAACGAGAAAGCGCCATCTGCAGGAGCATCGCTGCGATGGGCGCCAGGATCACGAGCGCGAGCATGCCGAGGATTCCGCCACCGTCGTCGTCGTCTCCGCCGCCACCGAACATCGCTCCCCACATCGCGATCCTCGACACGAACATGATCCCCATCGCAACCGCGGCTGCGACTGACCCGATGAGGATGTCGCGATTCTGGACGTGCGAGAGCTCGTGTGCGAGCACACCCCGGAGCTCGTCTTGGTCGAGCACCTGGAGGATGCCCTGGGTGCAACACACCGCGGCATGGCTCGGGCTACGGCCGGTTGCAAACGCGTTGGGCTGCGGCTCGGCCGAGATGTAGAGGCGCGGCATCGGCATGTCGTTGCGCTGGGCCAGGTCCTCGACCATCGCGTAGAGCTCAGGCGCCTCTTGCCGAGTGACTGGCTTGGCGCGTGCCGCCTTGATCGCGAGCGTGTCGCTGAACCAGTACGAGCCACCGCAGAAGAGCAGCGCGATGCCGAAGCCGATGGCCAGTCCACCACTCCCGCCGACGAGCTGGCCGATCCCCATGAAGAGCCCGCCGAGTGCGGCGAGTAGAAGCGTGGTCTTGAAGGTGTTCTTGAGGGCTGTCATCTTCAACCTTTGGTCTCGGGGCCCGGAAGTTGCTCTCCGTCCGCTCCTTCCAACGCTACGGGCCCGACATTCGTTCCTGTGACGTCCTCAACGCGAGGCGATCAGCAGCACGAGACCGGATGCCACCACCAGCGCCGACACCAAGCGCGCCCGGCCGAGGCTCTCGTGCAACAGCAGCCAGCCGGCCAGAGCACCCAGGACGACCGACGACTCCCGGAGCGACGCGACGTAGCCCACCGGTGCGAGCCGAACTCCGGCCAAGACCATCGAATAGGCGACCACCGACGCGAGCCCGCCGGCGGAGACGCGCTTCCAGTCGCCCCGCACGTAGCGGGCGAACGCGCGGAGCTGGCCTTGCGATGCGCCATAGACACTGATCGCGAGCGCCGCGCCGAGCACGAGCGCGATGCCGTAGGCGATGCCGCTCTCGGTCTTGCGCGCACCGGCGGCGTCGATCGTCGTGTAGACGCCGATCGTGACCGCCGTGAGCCCAGCCCACAGCAGGGCGACGTGACCCACGTTCCGCCGTACCAGAGAGGCCAGACCTCCGCTGACGATGGCGACCGCGAGCCACGACAACGTCGAGAGGTGATCGGACAGGACCGCGACGCCGCCGATCGCGGCCAGCAGTGCGCCACCACCTCGAGCCAGCGGATACGCGACCGAAAAGTCGCCGTGGTGGTACGCACGGACGAGCGCGAGCACGTACACGACGTGCACCAAGCTCGAAATCGCGAGATAGGGCCACGCCGACGAGTCAGGGAAGCCGATCGCGACGAGTACCGGGAGCGTGATGATCCCGCCGACCAGGAACTGGCCCCACGCAGTGAAGAGTCGCTGCTCGCTCGTCTTGACGAGCAGGTTCCAGAACGCATGCAGCGCGGCCGACCCCAGCGCGAGGAGCGTCGCCTCCAGCATCCGGTCGACGACTCAGTCAGTCAATCAGTCGTAGTAGCCGGAGTGGAAGTAGATGCAGGGCACGCCTTCGGCCCGGAACATCTCGACGTTGCGACGGTCGTCCTCGATCGCGAGTCGCAGCTCAAAGCCGTACGCCCGGAGCTCTTCCACCGACGATTGCTTGAACTCCCGCGACTGGCCGTAATCGCCCCATGGCCGCATGAGGAGCACGTCCCAACGGATCCGGTAGTGCTCCAACCATGCAGTGGTCAGATGATGCAGGCGCTCGGGTCGCGCGGTGAGCAACACGATGCGCAGCGCGGGGTCGAGGAGATCGAGCAGCACCTTGACCTCCTCGATGACCGGGTCCTCACCGCAGGCATCGAAGAACGCCCGCCAATCGCGCCGCGGGGCTTCCAGGTAGTGCTGGCGCGTCGTGGCGTCGGAGAGCACGCCATCGATGTCGATCACCGCAACCGGCCCGGGCTCCAGCGCCCCGTCCCGCCACGTCCAGTGCTCAGGAGCGCGCGTCATGCCCGCCGCGCGCGGCGCACGCGTCACTCCTCGTCCGTTGCTTGCGCGAGGTAGCGCGCCTTGATGCCGGCAACGACGGCCGGATCGGCGAGGGTGGTGGTGTCGCCGAGCGCTTGGTCTTCGCTGACGTCCTTGAGCAGCCGCCGCATGATCTTGCCCGAGCGCGTCTTCGGCAGATCTTCAGTGAAGAGGATCGACTTCGGCTTGGCGATCGGGCCGATGGTCTCGGACACGTGCTCGCGCAGCTCCTCAATCAGCGCGTCGCTCGCCTCAAACCCGGTGCGCAAGATCACGAACGCGGCGATGGCCTGGCCACTCGTGGCGTCGGTCTTGCCCACGACGGCGGCCTCCGCGACCGATGGGTGGCCGACGAGCGCGTGCTCCACCTCGGCCGTCGAGATGTTGTGGCCGGCGATCAGCATCACGTCGTCGACGCGTCCGAGGAGCCAGAAGTA
>JANOHN010000002.1:0-2089 GCA_031406505.1 Acidimicrobiia bacterium
CCTTTGGTGCCAGCTCTTCAGCGAGCCCGGCGCGGGCTCCGATCTGGCTGCGCTGTCCACGAAGGCCACGCCGGTTGAAGGGGGGTGGGTGCTCAACGGCCAGAAGGTCTGGTCGAGCTACGCGCAGTTCGCCCGATGGGGTATCTGCCTGGCCCGTACCGACCCGGAGCAGCCCAAGCACCGCGGCATCTCCTACCTCGTGGTCGACATGGAAGCCGATGGCATCGAGGTTCGGCCGCTCGTGCAGATCACTGGCGAGGCGGAGTTCAACGAGGTGTTCTTCGACGACGTGTTCGTACCCCACGAGCACCTCGTGGGCGCGCTCGACCAAGGGTGGGCCGTCGCCAACACCACGCTCGCTCACGAACGCGGGACGGCGTTTCCGTTCAAGGAACAGGTGGTGCACGAGGTGTATCTCGACGACCTGTACGCGTTGGCGCTCGAGCGCGGATTACTCGACGACGTCGAAGTGAGCGACGGCCTCGCGCAGTCGTTCGTGGAGCTGCGCGTCCTTCGCCTGCACAACTGGCGCACGATGTCGCGCCTGGCTCGGGGCGAGGAGCCCGGTCCCGAGTCGTCGTGGGTGAAACTGGCGTGGACCGACATGACCCAGAGCATGTCCACTCGCG
Source organism: Acidimicrobiia bacterium (assembly GCA_031406505.1). GTDB lineage: Bacteria > Actinomycetota > Acidimicrobiia > IMCC26256 > PALSA-555 > SHVJ01. The sequence goes on from JANOHN010000002.1 coordinate 630, forward strand.
CGCTCGACCTCTGCGGTGACGCGTCGCCGCTCTGGCGGGGCGCGTACGACGTGCCCGAAGACGGGCGCTGGCAGCGTCAGTGGCTGTGGAGCAAGGCCGCGTCGATTGCCGGCGGCACATCCGAGGTGCAGAGGAACATCATCTCGGAGCGCATCCTCGGCCTCCCGCGGGGCTGAGCACCAGCGCCGGGCAGGGGGTAGCGTGCCGACGTCATTGCAAGGGGTGAGGGCGTGTCAGCGATGCTCCCTCGCGATACCAAGGGGGCACGTTTCGTGGCTACAGGCACGGTGAAGTGGTTCAACGCCGAGAAGGGCTTCGGGTTCATCGCTCGCGAGGGCGAGCCCGATGTGTTCGTGCACTTCTCTGCCATCCAGGGCGACGGATACCGCTCGCTCGAGGAAGGCCAAGCCGTTGAGTTCGACGTAGGCCCGGGACGCAAGGGCGAGGAAGCGCAGAACGTCAAGCTCGTCGGCTAGGTAGCGCGGCGGGGCGCACCTCGCTCACAGGAAGCGGCGCGGGAGCTGGTGCTTGGCGCTTGGCTCATCCGGGGATGATGACGTCGAGCACTGTTCGCAGGTCGGGAGCGATCGGAATGCCCTCGCTGTTCGCGTCGGCGGGCGCAGTGTCGTCGGGCCAGTGATCCTCGCGGCGAAGGTACACGGGCCGCATGCCGAATGCCCGTGGTCCGACCACATCCGGCCCCCAGGTGTCGCCCACGAACACCACCGTTCCAGGGTCCACACCGATCTTGGCCAGCGTGTGCTCGAAGATCCGAGGGTGGGGCTTGCGAGCGCCGGCCCAGGCCGACGACACGATCACGTCGACAGCATCGGTGAGCCCGGCCTCTTCGACGGCTTCGGCGAGATCCCAGTCCCAGTTCGAACAGATCGCGAGCGCGAGTCCGCGCTCGCGCAAGGCGGCCAACACCTCGGCGACCTCGTCGTACGCCTCCAGCGAGCGTTGCTCGTTGCCCTCGCGCAGCTTCTGCGTGACGACCTCGTACTCACCGCGATGGAGATCGGTCTCGGCGAGCATGCCGAGCAGTCGTTCCTGTTGCCATCTCACGTAGTGGTCGCGGCTCTGTGAGTGCTCGAGGTGCTCGACTCCATCGAGCTCCCCTTGCCAGAAGCGCTTGCGCACCGCGTCGGTGAGCTCCACGCCGTGCTCCGCGAGCACGACGTCGACCGAGAGCCAGCTCGTCGAGCGAGCCAAGGTCCCGTAGAAGTCAAGAAGAATCGCGCGAGTGCAGCCGCGTTTACGCAGGTCAGAATGGGTATCGCCAGGCAGGGAACCGTCGCAGCCCATCAGCATCCCTTCAAAGGTAGGGCAAACGACGAAGGGCAGCTTCCGCGACGCTATCCGGCTGGAAGAACCCTCCCGCGGGGAGGAAGTCGTGTCACTGGTGATCACTTCGGTTTGCTGTCGGGTCTTGGCCGAGGTAGCTCGCTTCGAGGCGATCC
>JANOHN010000021.1:0-1762 GCA_031406505.1 Acidimicrobiia bacterium
GTCTCGCTCTCGGGCTTGCTCGGGGTCAGCGCGATGTTGCACCGCCGCGATTGGGCGCCGAAGACGCGCCAAGCGCTTCGACGCCTCGACCACTCCATGATCTTCGTGCTCATCGCCGGGACCTACACGCCGATCGCCGGGACGATCCTCCACGGCGACCTGCGCACCGCGGTGCTCTTTTCGGTGTGGATCGGCGCGCTTGGAGGCGCCGTGTTCACCGTGCTGTGGATCGACGCGCCGAAGTGGGTCGCTGCGCTTCCCTACGTCGCGCTCGGCTGGGTGGCCGTGCTCGCCGCGCCTCAGCTGATCGACGGGATCGGCGTCGATGGCTTCGGGTTGATCGCGCTGGGCGGAGTGCTCTACACGGCCGGCGCGGTCGTGTATGCGCGCAAGCGTCCGGATCCTGCCCCGACCGTGTTCGGGTATCACGAGGTGTTCCACTTGTTCGTGATCGCTGCCGCCGCAGTGCACTACGCGGTGATCGCCGCGTTCGTGCTCCCGGTGGCGTGATCGGCGCGATCACGTTGTCGATGGTGGGCGCGTCGGCAGCCTCGGCAGTGAGCGGCTAGAGGAGCGTGGCGGGATCTCCAACGGCGACCTCGCCCGGCGTGACCACGGATGCGTACACACCCAAGCACGCCCACTGGCCGAAGCCCGCGAACTCGATTCGGTTGTGGCGCGCGACGGTTTGGAGGATCTTCCGATCGCGCGGGAGGCCCATCTGCGGAAGGGTTGTCATCACGCAGCGCGGCGGCGGCTCCGTGACCTCGAGGACCACGTCGCCGATTGCGATTCGGTGCCCGAGCCAGTCGTTCTCGACGACCTCCGCGCCTTCGACCTCGAGGAGCAGGTTCGAGCGGAAGCGGGCGGGATGCCAAAGACCCTCGGGGTGCTGCGCGGCCATCGCCGCGAGCGCGGCGGTCGTGAGGACGGTGACGGGCGCGACGTCCTGGAACGTGCCGGGAGCCATGACACCGAGCGGCATGGTGCTCACCGGGTAGCCATCATCCGTCGTCCCGGTCTGCGAACCCGCGACGACCTCCTCGGGAGCGGTGCCGTCGATCTCCCACACGTAGTCGTAGCCCGCGTCGGCGACGGGAACAGCGTGCAGCCGAACCGCTCTCCCGATCGCCGCACTCAGCCGTTGATCCGCGTCGGTGTCGTCGCCGCGAACTTCGCTGCCGTCGGGCAGCGTGACGATCACTGACGAGTCGGTCCGATTCTCGCCGTCCCGACGCGCACGGAAGGTCAACAGGCTCGCCCACGCCCGCGGATCCTTGGCGCTGGCCACCTTGCCCGACGCGACGTCGACGAGCGCATGGGTGCGATCGCCCACCACGCCCGACGCGTCGAACATTGCGCGTCCGGGTGCCTCACCGAGCATCGACTTGACCGGGAAGCGCCCGATCTCGAGCACCCGACCGACCGTCGCGCTCAACGAATCGCCCTGCTAGTGGGTCGGAAGGTTTGCTAGTTGGCGCACGCCTTCAAACCGACCTTCTTGGCGAGCTTGCTCGTCTTCGCGAAGACGTCGTTCTCCGATGCCAACAGCTGAGGGTCGTCCTCGACTTCGCCGAGCGCGCGCTCAGCCTCGGTCAAGAAGGCGTCGACCTTCTTCTTCAGGCTCTTCGGCGCGTCGAGATCGCCGATCTCGTCGATTTGACCCTGGATGTTCGGGACGAACTCCGCCGCGAACGCCTCGATGTGCGCCGCGTCGGGCGGGGCGTCCTGCGGGGCGTCGGCGAACACCCGCTCGTAGATC
>JANOHN010000058.1:0-2428 GCA_031406505.1 Acidimicrobiia bacterium
ACCTGACGGCACTCGGGTCACCAGTGGTGCTCGAGTCGGGCCCGTGCTCCGAGATCCTGCTCGAGGGTGAGCCTTCGGACCTGGAGTAGCAACACAACAACGAAGTGGGAGCAAGCACAGGGCCGCCCTTCGGGGCGGCCCTGCTCGCGTCGTGGAACTGGACCAGCCGGAGCGCGAGAGCCTCTCAGCGGCTCCCTTTGCGAGTCGGGACCTCGCCGTGCACGGCAGGAAGGATGCTCTCGGTCACGTCACCCAGCTCGTCGACGGGGCCGGAGAGCGCGACCCGCCCCTTCGACATCACCACCACGTCGTCAGCGAGCGTGAGCGCCTGGTGCACGTGCTGCTCGACGATGAGCAACGACGTGCCGAGCTCCCGGATCGTTGCCAGGGTGCGGTACACCTCGTCGATGATCACGGGAGCCAGGCCGAGCGAGAGCTCGTCGGTGATGAGCAGCTTGGGCTCGTGCACCAGCACCCGGGCCAAGGAGAGCATGCGTTGCTCGCCACCCGAGAGCGTGCCGGCCATCTGTTTGCGGCGCTCTCCCAACCTGGGGAACTGCTCGTAGGCCGTCTGGATGGCGACCTTCGCGCCCCGACGACCGAAGACCTGCCGGAACGTGAGTGCCAGGTTCTCCTCCACGGTGAGCGTGGAGAACACCGACCGGCCCTCGGGCGCGTGCACGATCCCGATCCGAGCGAGCTTGTACGCCCGTCGCCCGGTGATGTCGTTCCCTTGATAGAAGAGGTGACCCGTCGTCGGCTTCATCAGACCGCAACAGACGCGCAGTACGGTCGTCTTCCCGGAGCCGTTCGACCCCAACAGTGCCATCACCGACCCATCGCGCACCGCGAAGGACACACCGAACAGCGAGCGGAACGGCCCGTAGCTGGCCTCGATGTTGCGCAGCTCCAACAACGGTGCTTCGTTTGGAGCCGGCGCCCCCGGTGTCGCGGGGGTGGTCGTGGGTGAGCTCATCACAGGTCTCCGAGGTACGCCTTGCGCACGACATCGGTGCCCAACACCTCGCTAGTGGGGCCGGATGCGATCATCGTGCCGAACTCGAGCACGTACAGGCGAGTCACCAGACTCTGCACCATCTCCACGTCGTGCTCCACGAGCAGCACCGCGAACTCGTAGTCCTCTTGCACGATGCGCAACCGCTCGGCCAGCGCCGCGGTCTCCTTCACGTCGAGACCCGACGACGGCTCGTCGAGCAGCAGCAGCTTCGGCTGGGTCATGAGCGCCCGCCCGAGCTCGACGAGTCGACCCCGCCCGAGACTGAGAGACTCCACCGGCTCGTCGGCCTCCTTCTGGAGGTTGAGCAAGTCGATCATCCGTTGGGCGAGCTCTCGCTCTTGTGATGTGGGCTTGGACAGGTTCAGCAGGTCCTTCCACAGGTGGCCCGAGCGGTTGCGGGCGCGCTCGGTGACCAAGAAGTGCTCGCGCACGGTCATGCCCGAGAACAGCTCGAGTCGCTGGAACGTACGACCGAAGCCGAGACGCGCCCGCTTGTACACGGGCAGCCCACTCATCTCCTGGCCGTCGAACAGCACATGGCCTCCATCGGGGCGCAACATCCCGAGCAGGCAGTTGAAGAGCGTGGTCTTCCCGGCACCGTTCGGACCGATCAGCCCGACCATCTCGCCGTACTCCACGTTGATGTCAACATCGTTCAGCGCGGTGATGCCGCTGAATCGCTTCGTGATCGCAGTGGCATCGAGGAGCCTGCCGCGGGCGCCCGCGGCATTGGCCGAGCCGACGGTCGTGCTCGTGTCGGTCACGTCGCGCCCCCAGCGGGCGTCGGAACCGGAACGTCGCGCTCCGCCACGAACGCCTTCTCCTCGGGCGGAACGAAGCCCTCACCCCCGATGGCGAGCTCGTTCACCGCGGCCTGCACATCGGCCACCCACCGCACCCACTGAATCACGAAGACAGCGACGATGAAGAACACCGGCCATCCTGCCGGTGGGCTGCCCTGCTCGAAGAGGCTGCCGCTCGTGCCTCCGGTGAGCGTCGTCCGCTGGAACAGGAGGGCACCGAACACGACGAAGCCAGCTGGCGTTCGACCCGCGTGCCACGAGATCGGTGTGGTCACCCAGTTGCGCCCCTTGGCGATGCGTTGGACGTGGACCGGGAGCAGGAAGAAGGCAACGACGCCGATTCCCGCCACGAACCCGACGAGCACGCAGTCGAGCAGGCTGCCCCGCAATGGCCACCCCTGGCTGTCGAACCAGGTACCGAGCGCGGCGCCGACGCCACCGCCGCCGAGGAGCCACAACCAGCCGAAGCGAATACCACCCTCGCGTTCGAGGCGAAGACTTGTGAAGAACATCCACCCGAGCGCGTACACCAGGCTCGGCACGATGAAGAAGAGGATCGTCGGACTGCGCACGCTGAGCCAGCCGTCGGTGAACAGGCTCCCAATCA
>JANOHN010000077.1:0-7104 GCA_031406505.1 Acidimicrobiia bacterium
ACGTCGCCGAACGTGCGCTCAGTCATGGTGTCCTTTCCTGCGGTCCAGCCTCGAGCGATCGAGGTCGGACGACATCGTACGAGTCGGAGCCGCGCCGCGCGGCTCTTGGTGCACGTCTCCCGTACGATGTGGGCATGCGCACCCCTCGGTTCCTTACGCTCGCGGCGCTCGCGGGCGTGGTTGGTACCACGCTCGTGTCCACCTCGGTGAGTGCGCCGGCCGGCGAGCTCGTGCTGCCACCCACGCGCACCGCGGCCGAGCGCATCGTCGACGAGTACAACGAGGTCAACGCCAACAACAACGCGACGCTCGACATCGAGGGTCAGGCCGCGATCGAGGCACCGCCGATCAAGACGATCGATGACGCGACCTTCCGTGAGTACCAGGGCCGCGGTGAGACCACCCTGAGCGACGCGTTCACCGTGGACGATGTGAGCGTGTACGTGCCCGACCAGTCCAGCTACCCGCTCACGTTCCTCGCGTTCGAGACCATCTCGGCGGAAGGCCAGGCCGCATCGAGCCAGCAGTTCCTAGTGTTCGCCAAAGAGAGCAGCGACGCGCCATGGAAGGCCACGTACGCGGCGGCGCTGGTCCCCGACGCCGTCGTGCCGCGAGTGGCGACCGACCAGGACGAACTCGCCACGTTGGTGAAGGGCAAGCGAGCAGATTCGCTCCACGTGAATCCCACGAAGCTGGCCCCCAAGCTGGCCCGGCTGTGGCAACGATCGGCCGGCGGCGTCGCGATCGCCAAGCCGTTCTCACCCGGGCTCCTCACGACCGACGCGATCAACGTGTTCATCGGTCAGCTCGAGCAGCTCCCGCTCAACGAGGCGCGCGTCGACTTCAAGTTCACCTCGTCGGAGAGCCAGCCCGTGTGCTTCGCGACTGTCGGCGACGGTGCGCTGTGCTTCTTCGTCGTCAACTACACCGCCACGCTCGACCCGGTCAGTGGCGCGTTCGTGCAGGACGACACGCGGGCGCCGCTCAGCGGGCTTGTCCCGCCGGGGGAGTACGGGGGCGTGATCTTCGAGCACACCGCGATCCTGTTGGCGGCAGTGCCCAAGCGATCGAAGCTCGCGCGGGTCGACGTGATCGGGCTCTACAGCGGGTTGGTGGCGGCCGAGGGCACCCCACCAGGGGTGAGAGCTCCGTCCGACGCGGTCTAGAGCGCCGCGGCAGCGCTCACGTACGCGTCGCCGAGCTCGCCGAGCGTGGTGCGGGCGCCCTCGACGTCGAACGCGAATGCGGTGAGCACGAGTTGATCCACGCCCGCGTCGCGGTACGCACTGAGGTGTGACGCGTCGATCGGCTGAAGGTACGGGCACACGGTCACGTCGATGTCCCTGAGCGACCGCTTGTTCTCCGCGAGGAACCCATCGAGTCGCTTGACCGACGCGGCCGCACTCTCCGGAAGGTGGTTGAACCCGTGCCACCCGTCGCCGATGTCGGCGACGCGGCGCAGCGCGGGATCGGTCTCGCCGCCGAAGTAGATCGGTGGGCCGCCGGTTTGGATCGGCTTGGGGTACATGCGGCACGGCGAGAGCTGGAACATCTCGCCGTCGTAGGCCGACACGTCGTCGCGCCACAGGGCGCGCATGACCGCGAGGTACTCACGTGTGCGCGCGGCGCGCTGCTCGAACGGCTCGTTGAGCACCTCGAACTCCTCGCGGAGCCAGCCAATCCCGACGCCGAAGTCGACGCGTCCGTTGGAGAGCCAGTCGACCGTCGCCACCGACTTCGCGGTGTACACGGGATTGCGCTGCGGCACGAGGCACACCGCGGTGCCGAGGCGAATGCGCTCGGTCGCGGACGCGAGGAACGAGAGCGTGGCGAACATCTCGAGCATCCCGGACTCGCCGCCGATCCCGACCCGGCCGTCGTCGGAGTACGGGTACTTCGACGTGTACTCGTCGAGGAAGACCACGTGCTCGCCGATCCACAGCGAGTCGAAGCCGGCCTCCTCGGCCGCAGCGCCATACGCAGCGAGGAACTCGGGCGTGGCAACGGGGGAGACACTGGGGAGAAAGAGGCCGACCCGCACAAGATCGAACATACTCTCGTGGTGGTCACGGCCTCATCCCAGCTCACGGGCGCGGACTTCCCGTGCGGGGTGGACCTCACCGACCCGAGCACGTTCGCCGACGGAATCCCACACGAAGTGTTCGCGCGGCTACGACGCGAGGCGCCAGTGGTGTGGCACCCCGAGCGACCCGACGGTCCGGGCAAGGGCGCGGGCTTCTGGAGCGTCACTCGTCACGCCGACGTGGTCGAAGTGAACCGTGACGCGCAGGCGATGTCGAGCGCGCGCGGCGGCAACATGATCTTCGACACTCCCGAGTTCACGGGCCCCGATGCCGGTGGGTCACCGATGCTGGTGCACATGGACCCGCCGCAGCACACGCGCTTCCGGCTGCTCGTGAACCGCGGGTTCACGCCGCGGATGATCGTTCGGCTCGAGGACTTCATCGTCGAGGTCGCGCAACGCACCGTCGATCGCGTGATCGATCGCGGCGAAGCCGACTTCGTGGAAGACATCGCGGCGGAGCTTCCGATCCAGGTGATCACCCAGCTCATGGGGGTGGGCGAGGAGGATCGCCCGAAGGTGTTCGAGCTGAGCAACCGGTTGATCGGCTTCGACGATCCCGAGTACGGCGGCGACGACGAGGACTCAGCCGTGCAAGCCGGCCTCGAGATGTACGAGCTCGCCAATCGACTCGGCACGGCCAAGCGGGCCGCGCTCGACGCGGGCGAGCCACCGGTCGACATCGCGAGCGTGCTGCTCCAGGCCGAGGTCGACGGTCAACGGCTCACCGAGCTCGAGTACGACATGTTCTTCCTGCTCCTGAACGTGGCCGGCAACGAGACGACCCGCACGGCAATCTCGCAGGGGATGCTTGCGTTCATCGATCATCCCGAGCAGTGGGCGCGCCTTCGGGACGACCGATCGTTCCTTCCCAGCGCGATCGACGAGATCCTGCGCTACTCGTCGCCGATCATGAACTTCCGCCGTACTGCGATGGGCGACGGTGCGATTGGCGGGCAACCGGTCAAGGACGGCGACAAGGTCGTGATCTGGTATGCGTCAGCGAACTTCGACGACGACGTGTTCGAGGACCCGCTCACGTTCGATGTGGCACGCACGCCGAACGAGCACGTCGCGTTCGGCGGCGGCGGACCGCACTTCTGCCTTGGCGCGAACCTCGCTCGGCTCGAGCTGCATGTGATGTTCAACGAGCTGCTCGACCGGCTGCCACTTCCCGAGCTCGCCGGCCCCGTCGACCGCCTGCATTCCAACTTCAACCACGGGCTGAAGCGCATGCCCGTGCGCTGGAGCGTGTGAGTCGCCTCGGCAGGTGCGAGATGCTCCGCGCTTGATGTTGTCGCTCAGAGGCTGGACTCAGACGCTGGAGCTCTGATTGTCCTGGTCGTCGTCGTCTTCCTGGTCCTGGTCCTGTTCGTCGTTCTTCTCGTCGTCGGAGCCGAGCGGACCGGGACCACCCGGGCGCCCCTCGATCTCCCCGCCACCTTGCCCGCGTGGACCACCCACGCCCGGAGGACGCGGGCACTCGCCGCCCGAACCGCGCACGGCGCCAGGACCGCCCTGCGCGCCCGGTCCGAACGGTCGCACTTCGCCCTCGTCGCCTTGGTCGGCGCCGGGCGCGCCGGGCGCCGACTGCACGTCGGCGATCGGGCTGATGAGGTTTGCGTCGTTGCCGGAATCGCCGATGGCGTAGCCCACGCCACCGATCGCGAGCGCTAGCACCACCACGAGGGCAAGCAACGACCACGCGGGGAGATGGATGCCGCCACCCGATTCCTTCGCGGGCGTGGTGTCGGCGGTCGTCTCGCTGTCGCTCTCGGTCGGCGCGGTGTCGTCATCAGCCATGAAGCACCTCTTTCTCAGGTTGAAGGCCCTGGGGAACGAATGTGTCGCCAGTGTGGCGATCGTTCCCTGAAAGCAGCCTGAGAGCGGTGCTCGGATTACCGGTCGAAGTAGGCGGAGTGCTCCATCATCCCGGCCGAGTGTGTGCTGCCATCGCCGGCACCGGCAGGACGGGTGTGCGTGTACGCGTCGGCTTCCAACCCAAGCAGCGCGTCGAACCGCTCGCGCAGCTCCGTCTTGTAGCCGCGGTCGACGGCGAGGTTCACGAGCTCGCCGGGGTCTTCGTGGTGGTCGTACAGCTCGTGCTCGAGGTCGACGAAGTCGGCGTCGGGCCCGAACCGCATGCCCTTCTGCCACGGGATCGTGCGCCCGGTGCTGTCGACCCCTCCACCGACGCCGTAGTACCGCACGTACTTGTGGCGGCCGTCGAAGTAGCCGCGCAACGCGAACCGCAGCCCCACGCACGACATGTGCCAGGCCTGCTCCTGTGCGAACAGCACGTGGTCGCGCACGGTCTCGGCCTCACCAGCAAGCAGTGGGGTGAGATCGACTCCCGACATGGTCGCGGACGCCGCGTCGTCGACACCTGCGAGTGAGCACACGAGTGTGGGGATGTCGGCACTCGACGTGAGCGCTTCGGTCGATGAGCCGGGCGCGGCGAGTCCGGGTGCGCGCACGTAGAGCGGCACGTGCATGATCTCGTCGTACGCGAACGGGCCCTTGCCGCGCAGTCCGTGTGATCCGGCTTGCTCGCCGTGGTCGCTCGTGAAGATCACAACCGTGTCGTCGGCGTTGCCAGTGGCGTCGAGCGCATCGAGGATCCGACCGATGTGTCGGTCGGACAGCGTGTGAAGGTGGAAGTAGTAGTCGAGCGCGCGTCGCCAGGCGCGTTCGTCGTCGAGCTCGAGGTTCCCGAAGAACGTGTGGTTGTCCTCCCAGCGCCACTGCTTGTGCACCGCGGGCTTGGCGTTGAGGTCGTCGTCGAAGTTGGCGGGGAGATCGAAGATCTCCTCGTACTGTCCTTCGAACGCGGGGATCGAGCCCCGGCCCGGCACCGCCTCGCCGATCATCGATGCGTACAGGTCGGTGAGCTCGCGGTTTGCAGCTTGGTAGTCGGGTTGATCGGCCGGGTACCAGCAGATGTCGTGCGGGTTCACCAACCCGACCACGAGCAGCCACGGATCGGAGCTCGTGCCGTGCTCGCGCAGCCAGCCTTCGGCGTTCGTGGTGATGATCTCGTCGTAGTACGTGCCGGTGCCGGCGAGTCCCGTCCACGCCCAGTCCTCACCACTCCAGTCGGAGAATCCGTACCGCTCCATGTCGGGATTGCCGTACGAGAGATGCCACTTGCCGACGTAGCCCGAGTAGTAGCCGGCGTCGCGGAGCAGGTGCCCGATCGTGGGCGTGGCGGTGTGCAGGTCGGGTTGCTCGGGGTCGACGAACACATTGTCGGTCACGCCGTGCTCGGGCACGTACTGCCCGGTGAGGAGCGTGGCGCGCGACGGGGAGCACGGCGAGGAGTGCGTGTAGTGGTTGCGCATCTCCATGCCCTCGCGCTGGATCCGAGCGCGCGCCGGGAGCTGCGCTTGGAGCTCGTCGGGGATCCAGCCGCGCGACCGCTCCTGGTCGCTCATGATCAAGACCACGTTCGGCTTCTTGCGCATGCGCTATCCATCTCCCGAGGATTTGGCGAGCTCGCGCTTGAGCACCTTGCCCACCTCGTTGCGGGGGAGCGTAGCGAGGGTCTCGAACCGCACCGGCACCTTCCAGGGACCGAGGTGCGCGCGGCAGTGGGCCTCGAGCGTCCCCGGATCGGGCGGCGCGCTCGGGTCGATCGGCACCACGAACGCCACGGGCACCTCACCCAGCCGCTCGTCGGGGACGCCGACGACGGCCACCTCACGCACACCCGCCGCGGCTGCGAGCACCTCCTCTACCTCGGCCGGCGTGACCTTCATGCCGCCACGGTTGATCTGATCGGAGACGCGGCCTTCTATCCACACGAACCCGTCGTCGTCGACGGAACCCATGTCGCCGGTGCGGAACCAGCCGTCATCGGTCATGCGGTCGTTGAGCCCATCGCCGTCGGCGTAGCCCTTGATGAGCGCAGACGTGCGCACCACCAGCTCGCCGTCGTCGGTCGCGCGGATCTCCACGCCGTCGTGCGGGCGACCGACCGCGCCGAGCTTGGTTGTGCCCCACTTGCGCCAGTCCGCCGCGTTCCACCCGACGATCTCGCCCCCCAGCTCAGTCTGGCCGTAGGAGTTGAGCACGCCGATGCCGAAGCGCTCGTGGAATCGGCGCGCGAGGAACGGCGACAGCGGTGCCGTGATGGAACGGACCCATTCGAGCGGTTCGAGCGCGCCCACAGTGTCGTCGTCGCACAACATTGCGAGCGCCGCGGGTGGGAGCACGACCGAGTGCACGGCGTGCCGCTGCACGAGCGCGGCGAACTCGCTCGGCTCGAAGCGCTCCATGAGCACGATCGGCGCGCCGACGCGCAGCGCGAAGCACACGTTGTAGATCCCCGCCCACAGCGACAAGGAGACGGGCACGAGGTTCGGCGTCGACGACCGCTTCACCGGACCGACGCCGCGCACCTTGCGCAGCACGCCGTCGAGCAACGCGAGCACACCCGAGTGCGTCAGCAACACCGGTTTCGGCGGACCGGTCGTCCCCGACGTCATCTGCACCAACGCCACGTCCGCGTCGTGCCGCTTCCCTATTTGGTCACTCGACAACACGTGGTGTTGCCCGATGACCAAATAGGGGGTTACGGGCACCCGGCCGAAACGCGGCGCGTGCTCACTCGTCGTCAGGACTGCGGCGGGGGCGACGAGGGTGAGGAAGCGAGCGATCTCGTCGTCGCTGGCTCGAGGATTGAGCGGCACGTAGACCGCGCCGGCCGCCCATACGCCGAAGAGCGCCGCGATCGTGCCCGCGTTGTTTCCGAGCATCGCGGCCACCGGCATTCCCGCCTCGACGCCGGCTTCGAGGAGCGCGTCGCGAACTCGCTCGGCTTGCTCGGTGAGCTCGCCGTGTGTGACCACGTCGGCGCCCACGTGCACGACGACGTCGTTGGCCTCGATCTCGTGTACCGGCGCGAACAGGAGGTCCGCGAGGGTCACGGCGTTCCGGTGTCAGTCGTGGGCTCGAGCGGCTGCCACTGCGGCTCACGCTTTTCGGCAAACGCGCGCGGCCCCTCCTCCTGGTCGGGGTGC
>JANOHN010000080.1:0-3109 GCA_031406505.1 Acidimicrobiia bacterium
GTGCGGTACCGCTCGTACTCGAGGTCGTAGCGCACCACCACGTCGCCGGCGGCGAGCAAGCGAGCGATGGCCGCGACCGCCGAGGGCTCGGCCGTTCCCTCCTGGAAACGATGATCGAGGGCGATGAGCAGGTCCGCGGACGCTTGCGACCCGAAGGGCACCAGCTCCCGCTCCACTTCGGCCCGGTCCATCAAGCCCGGCAGGATCGGATCGGCAGTGTTGCCCCACCGGTACGCAGAGAAGTCAGAGCCCGGGAGCGCGAGCACGCGGGTGTCGTGGCTCTTGGCGTCGAGATCCCGCGCAACGTCGAGCCAGTACTGCGGGATCTCCTCGGGTCGTTTCAGGTTGTCGCCCACGTAGTCGCCCGACCACACGGGCGGAAGGCTCACCACCGCCACGATCACCACCAGTGCCCCGACCGCGATTCCAAGCTGAGCTCGCCGTGCGAGCAACGCCGACACGCCGATCCCCAGGAGCACAGCCACGCCGAGTGCCACGAGCGGGACCGCGCGCGGCGTGCTGCGCATCGCGAGCCCAACGGTCGATCCCTCGGCGAACGACTTGAACGCCCGTCCGATCGGTGACGGATCGCTGTACGGGTACGTGCCGACAGCGATCACGACCCCGATCGCGATCAATGCGACGAAGTAGACCCTATGGCGCCAACGGGTGAACGCCGCGGCCGCGAACGCGAGCACCGGGAGGAGCAATGTCGCGACGAGCAACCACACGTCTTCCTGGAACTGCGACGATTGCGTGATCCAGCTGCTCAGGCCGTCGCGCCCATAGAAGAACCAGTTGCCAAGACCTCGGAGCACCTCGATCGGCGACGACGCCGCCGCCACCGCCTTGACCGTCTCGGTGTAGTCGAGCACCGGTAGCCCGTATCGCCCTTGGATCGACAGACCGGCCACCCACCACGCCGCGGTAGCGGCAACCAGGAGACCGATGCGCGTCGCGGTCGCAAGTGCGGCTCGTGCGCTCACTCGACGCTCGACGACGATTGCGAAGCAGATCCAGAGCACGGGGCCGATGCCGGCGAACAACAAGGCCGTCGCGTTCGTGCCACCGACGGCGAACGTGACGAGCGCGAGCAGCGCGGGGTGCTTCCACCCCGGGTTGCGCAACGAGCGCTCGGCCAGCCCGATGAGCCACGGCAACGCCGCCCAAGGAAGGAGGATGACCGACTGACGTGCGGTATACGCCAGGACGTACGGCGAGAGCATGTACACGAACGCGGCGGCGACTGCGCCCACGTCGTGGCGCCGCAGGGTGCGGAGCAGGAAGAGAACCCCGGCTCCGGCTGCGAACGTCACGGATCCGAACCAGAGACGCTGCGCGACCCAATCGGGCACGCCCAGCTGTTCCATGAGCCAGTAGTAGGGCCCCATCGGGAACAGGTAGCCGATGTTCTGGTGCAGGACCGTGCCCGCACCCACATTGGGATCCCACAAGTACGACGCGCCGCGGAGCAGCCGACCGGGATCGAGATAGAGGTACTGCTTGGTGTCCGCCGCGACGTCGCCGGGCGACGATGCGAGGAACGGGACGTACGCGACTAGCGCAAGCCCGAGGTGGGCGAGCACCCCGGAGCGCCGTGCGACCCGGGTGGTTGCGGCGATCACTTGACGCAGGGGCTCACCGCGGACCGACGGGCCGCATCTCGCCGGCCAGCACCTCGAGCACACCACGCGCAGTCGCGTCCCACGTGAAGCGCGCGGCTCGAGCGGCGGCGGCATCGCTCATCGTCTTCCGCAACGTCTCGTCGCGGAGCAGCGTGTCGAGATGCGTCGCAACGTCCGCGTGCGTCGCACCCAGGAAGCCGGTGACCCCGGATTCCACGGCGTCGCGGTGCCCAGCGATGTCGGTGACCACCGCAGGCGTGCCGCACGCCGCGGCTTCGGTGATCACCATCCCCCAGCCTTCTCGCGCCGACGTGCTCGCGAGCACCCAGGCGCGGCGGTACAGGTCGATGAGCTCATCGTCGTCGATCCGCCCGGGCAGCTCGATCCAGGTCTCTGCGTTGTGTGCGGCGATGCGAGCCTCGAGCTCCGGTCGCTCGTAACCCTCCCCCACGATGACCGCGCGCAACCGCGGGTGCCGCTCCTTGAGCGTGACGAGCGCCTCCACGAGCAGATGGAACCGCTTGACCGGAACCAGGCGCCCGACGCCGACGACCAGAGGATCGGCGTCGCGCTCGCCGCCGGTCGAGAACCGAGGATCGATGCCCGGTTCGACGACAGACACACGCGAGTCTCGGAATCCGAGCTCCTCGACGAGCTCACGCTTCGACGAGGCGGAGGGCGTCATGATCTGGGTTCGGCGGTAGATCTTTGGCGCGATGCGCGACTCGAGCGTGCGCCCGAGCCGGGCGAGCTTGGGACCGAGCGTCATGTCCCACATCTCAGCGTGGACATGGTGCACGAACGCAATGCGCGGGCCGCGCGCCCAGATGGGCGAGAAGAACGGCATGCCGTTCCAGATCTCCACCAGCGCGTCGCGCTTGCCGTGCCAGCCCAACACCTCGCTGACTGCGGCGCGTGGGAACACGAGGTAGCGACCGGCCTTGCGGATCACCCGGTACCCGTCACGCCATGCGACCTGCGAGAGGCCTGGCGCGTACGACGTTCGCATGCCGACTTCGATGCCCGCACGAGCCCACCGGCGCGCGATCTCGTGGGCATGGACCTCCGAGCCACCGGCTTCGGGGTCGTCGAGATCGCGCCACGCGAGGAAGTGCACACGACCAAGACCTACGGCCGCAGCGATGTCGCCGAGCTTCGCCGCCTCGTGGTCGGCGTGCGCGTTGCCGAAGATGGCATCTGGATCGGACACGCTGAGCTACTTCCCTCCTGCCGTGGTGCGAGGCATCAAGTGTACGCCCCTAGGTGGGCTGGAACTCTTCGGCGCGCGGCGGGTCGTCCGATGGTTCTTCGCGCCGCGCGCGCCGCTGATCCCAGAACCGCACGATGAGCACCTCGACCGTGACTGCGCCGAGCGCGACGAGTGCCGGCTCCGCAACGGTGCGGTACCGCGTGTTGCCGAAGGCATAGAGCGCGGTGATCGACGTGAGGATCGGGAGCGCGATGAGCGGCGCGAGCGTCTGCTT
>JANOHN010000082.1:0-6234 GCA_031406505.1 Acidimicrobiia bacterium
GCTGTCGTCCTCCACGACCACGAGGTGGCGGAGCTTGTCGAGCTTGGGCATCACCGCCGCGACGGCGGGGCCGAAGCGCCGATGGAACACAAGGGCGACGAGATCGGCGTCACGAAACAGGTGCTCGAGCTCGCGCTCGACATAGCGGTAGTTCACGTTGACGGGAACGGCGCGGAGCTTGTAACAGGCGAGCATCCCCTCGACGTACTCGGTGCCGTTCAGGAGCTGAAGACCAACGTGGTCGCCGCGCCCGATGCCCGCGGCAGCGAGGTGGTGCGCCAGCCGATTGCTGCGCTCCTCGAGCTCGGCGTAGGTGACGCGGCGATCGTGGGCCACGAGCGCAGTGCGCTCAGGCACTGCGTCGGCAACGCGCTCGAACATCTCCGAGAGGTTGTAGGACGACATGTCTCCTGGGAGGCTAGAACGTTCACCATGAGTGGTGTCTCGATCACGCCGGTGTCGGGGGCGCTGGGGGCTGAAGTGTGCGGGCTCGATCTCGAGCACCTCACCGACGAGGGCTTCGCGACACTCGAAGAAGCGCTCATCGACCACCTCGTGGTGTTCCTCCCCGACCAGCACCTCACGCCCGATGGGCATCGGGAAGTCGCGAAGCGGTTCGGGGAGATCGAGATCCATCCGTTCCTCCAGAAGCTGAACGGCGACTTCCCAGAGATCGTGGTGCTCGACGGCGACGCTGGCGCGCGCGCCGACGTGTGGCACACCGACGTGACGTTCAGCGACTCCCCACCGTTGTGCTCGATCATGCACATGGTCACGTGCCCGTCCCGCGGCGGCGACACGATGTTCTCGAACCAGTACCTCGTCTACGAAGCGCTCTCGGAGCCGATACGCGAGCTGCTCACCGGGCTCACGGCAGTGCACACTGCCGCGGTCTTCGGTCATCCCGCCCAAATGGCGGAGCACCCCGCGGTGCGCGTGCATCCGATCACCCAACGCCCATCGCTGTACGTGAATCGCCAGTTCACCTCACACTTTCCGCAGCTCCGGCGCGTCGAGAGTGACGCGTTGCTCAACGTGTTGTTCGCATTCTCCGAGCAGCCCCAGTTCCAATGCCGCTACCGGTGGTTACCGGGCGGCGTCGGCATCTGGGACAACCGCTGCACGCAGCACTACGCGGTGAACGACTACGACGAGCCCAGGCTGATCCAGCGCATCACCGTGCTCGGCGATCATCCCGAAGGTGCGACACCGCGCTGGTCGCACTGGCAGCCCACCACGATGTCGGCGTCTGCTGCCGGCGAGATGGGATTCAGCCCGACCTGAGCCGGCGGGGCTCAGCGCCGATCGGCAAGGAACGGGAACTCGGTGCGGACCTCGCTGACGCGCGCCGGGTCGACGTCGGCACTCAGCACGACCTCGCGGCCCGCCGCCTCCGCGAGCACCTCGCCGAGAGGATCGACGATGCGGCTGTCGCCCACGTAGTCGAGCCCGCCGCCGCTCCCCACCCGGTTCACGCCGACCACATAGGCCTGGTTCTCGATTGCACGCGCCACAAGCAGCGCGCGCCAGTGCTCGCGCCGGCTCTCGGGCCAGTTCGCCACCACGAGGTAGCAGTCGGTGTCGTGAGCCAGAGTCCAAAACTCGTCGGCGAAGCGCAGGTCGTAACAGACGAACAGACTCACTCGAACACCGTCGACGTCGACCGTCATGAACTTGCTCCCCGCAGCGAAGCGCTCCTGTTCACGTGCGTAGCTGAACGGATGGATCTTGGCGTACCGATGCGTTGTTCCATCGGGTGCAGCCAGCACGAACTGGTTGTACGGCAGTGCTTGCCCGACGGGTCGCTCCGGCAGCGAACCGCAGACCCACACGTTGTGCTGTTGCGCTTGCTCCACGAGGAAGCGCGTGCTCGGGCCGTCGACTGGCTCGGCGATCTTCTTGGTGTCCATCGAGAAGCCGGTCGAGAACATCTCGGTGAGCACGACGAGGCGCGCCCCGTCCAACACCGCCTGCTCGATCATCGGCCGGACGTGCGTGAACGTCGCGGCAGGGTCCTCCCACACGATGTCGTGCTGGATCGCCGCAACCTTCACGGTCGGAGCGCTTTCAGACGACTGACCGCTTCGCCCAGCACCTCCATGCGCTTGCAGAACGCGAAGCGAACAAGGGACCGGCCCGCGTCGACGTCGTCGTAGAACACCACGTTCGGGACCGCAACCACACCGCAGCGCTCCGGGAGCGACAAGCAGAATTCAGTGCCATCGTCCTCCCCCAGCGGTCGGATATCGACCGTGACGAAGTACGTGCCCGCGGGCTCGAACACGGTGAAGCCGACGTCGGCCAGGCCGGTGCACAGCAAGTCGCGCTTGAGGCGCATGTCGTCGGCGAACGCGGTGTAGTAGTCGTCGTCGAGCAGCAGCGCGCCCGCGATCGCGTGCTGGAACGGCGCGCCGGTGGCGTACGTGAGGTACTGCTTGACGGTGCGTACCGCGGCGACCAACGCCGGTGCCGCGCAGACCCAGCCGATCTTCCATCCGGTGAACGAGAACGTCTTGCCCGCCGATGAGATGGTGACGGTGCGCTTCCGCATGCCCGGTAGCGATGCAAGCGGCACGTGTTCGCCGTCGAACACTAGGTGCTCGTAGACCTCATCGGTGATCGCCAGCAGGTCGTGCTCCACGCATGCCTGCGCGATCACCTCGAGCTCCGCACGCTCAAACACCTTGCCGGTCGGGTTGTGCGGGGAGTTGAGGAGCACGAGTCGGGTCTTTGAGGTGATCGCGCCGCGGAAGGCGTCGGGATCGAAGCGGTAGTCGGGTGCGCGCAGGGTGACGACGCGCCGGTGCGCGCCGGCCATCGCAATGCACGCCGCGTAGGAGTCGTAGTACGGCTCGAACGTCACCACCTCGTCGCCTTCGGCGCACAGCGCGAGGAGGCTGGCCGCGATCGCCTCCGTCGCGCCGGTCGTGACGAGCACCTCGGAGTCGGGGTCGTATTCGAGGTCGTAGAAGCGGCGTTGGTGCTCGGCGATGGCGCGCCGCAAGTCGGGGATTCCCATGCCCGGCGGGTACTGGTTGTGGCCGGCACGGATCGCCGCGATCGCGGCCTCGGCCACCTCGCTCGGTCCGTCGGTGTCGGGGAAGCCCTGGCCCAGGTTGATCGCGGCCGTGCGTTCGGCAAGCGCAGACATCTCCGCGAAGATGGTCGCGCCGAGCCCTCGGAGTCGAGGGGTCAGGTAACGATCGGCGTCAGCCACCGGTCCGAGCCTAGAGACTTGGCACCGTCCAGAACGGGCCACGAGGAACTCCGTTGAGCCATCCCCCCCACCAGCCCTTCGACACCCGGGATGCGACGCTGCGCGCGTACGCCGACCACATCTCGCGCGGCAAGGTCGAGCTCTTCGGAGAGCTGGGCGTCGACCTCGTGCTCGGGCGTCGCGACGGACCCTTCTTCTGGGACGCCTTCGACGAACGTCGCTTCTACAACTGCCATTGCAACGGCGGCGTGTTCAACCTCGGGCATCGCAACCCCACGATCGTCGCGGCGTTGCGCGACGCGCTCGACCACGTCGACGTGGGCAACCACCATCTCGTGTCCGGGTGGAAGGCCGAGCTCGGCCGCCGGCTCGCAGCTACGACGGGTGACCGGCTCCCGGGCGCGGTGCTCTCGCCGTCAGGCTCGGAGGCCATCGATGTGGCGATCAAGACCGCGACTGCGGTGAGCGGTCGGCGGGACGTGGTGTCGGTGCACGGCGCGTACCACGGGCACACCGGGCTCGCCGCGAGCGCAGCCGACGCCCGCTATCACGAGCCGTACGGGCTCGCGCTGCCCGGCTTCACCCACGTGCGCTGGAACGACCTCGCGGCGATGGACGGCGCGGTCACCGACGAGACCGCGCTCGTGTTGCTCGAGACGGTTCCGGCCACGCTCGGCATGCCCATGCCCGACGACGGGTATCTCGCGGGGGTGCAACGGCTCTGCCGCGACCGCGGCGCGTTCTTCGCGCTCGACGAGGTGCAGACTGGTCTCGGCCGCTCGGGCCGCATGTGGTGCTTCGAGCACGACGGGGTCGAGCCCGACATCCTCATCACAGGGAAAGGGCTCGGTGGCGGGCTGTACCCGATTGCAGCCACGCTCATGACGCCGACCGTGCACCGCTTCTACGACGACGAACCGTTCGTGCACGTGTCGTCATACGGGGGCTCGGATCTCGGATGCGTCGTAGCGCTCGCGGTGCTCGACATCGTCGAAGGGATTGGCTTCCTCGAGCGCGTCGAGGAGGTCGGGCTGCGCCTCGAGAAGGAGCTCGCGCCGCTGTCGTGCGAGGTCCGTCGGCGCGGGCTGTTCATCGGTCTGAAGTGGCCCGACGAAGGCGCGGGCGTGCTCGCCGCAAAGGCATGCATCGACGCGGGCGTGTTCGCGATCTTCGCCAACAACGACACGTCGGTGCTCCAGCTCCTGCCGCCACTCACGCTCGACGACGCGCAGGTCGACGAGCTCGCCGAGCTGTTGGTAAGTGCGTTGGTGGAGCGGCCGAGCGGCCCGAAGGGCGACGCTGGGCACCCCGGCGTCGAGCGAGCGCGACCATAAAGATGACCACGCTGGCGGACCTCGCCCCGCTCGAGCGGGCGGTTGAGCACACCCTGGCCACGAACGATCAGCGCGCGCTCCACGTGCTGGGGCACGGAGAGATCACGTCAGTGCTCGCGTACCCAACGGCGAGTGGACCGTGGGCATGCAAGCGGATGACCGTGTTCGAGAGTCAGCACCGCCTCGAGGCCTACCGCGCACAGCTCCAGGAGTACATCGCGACCCTCCGCGCTCGTGGTGTCGCCGTGTTGGAGAGCCGAACCGAGGTGGTGTCGTCCTCGACCGGCGGCCAAACGCTCTACATCGTGCAGCCGACGATCTCACCCTCGATGATCGCCCCTGAGGTTCTCCGCGCGGCGTCTGCTCGCGACGGGAGCGCACTCCTCATGCGAATCGTGGACACCATCGTCGCCGTCTCGTCGCCAACGGTCGGCTTCGATGCCCAGCTCTCGAACTGGGGCTTCGTCGACGACGTGCTCGTGTACTTCGACGTGGGCTCCCCTCTCCTGCGCGACGAGGACGGTCGCGACCTCCTCGACACCGAGCTCTATGTCGCGTCGCTCCCGGCACCCCTGCGTCCACCGGTGCGGCGGTTCGTCGTGCAATCGATCCTCGACCAGTTCTTCACACCGCACGCCATCGCACTCGACTTCGTCGCGAACCTCTAC
Source organism: Acidimicrobiia bacterium (assembly GCA_031406505.1). Taxonomy (GTDB): domain Bacteria; phylum Actinomycetota; class Acidimicrobiia; order IMCC26256; family PALSA-555; genus SHVJ01. Next base: position 5,220 of record JANOHN010000082.1, read on the forward strand.
AAGGAGGATCTCGGGTCGTGGGTGCCGGTTGCGCTCGACATTGCGAACGAACGAGTCGCCGGCGACGCCCATCCCGCGATCACCATCGACCAGGCGCGGCGTTATTACCGTCGCGACGCTCGGCTCTGGGGCATCTTGCAAGCCGTACGGCGCGTCGACCGCGCGTGGCAGCAGCGCGTTCGCCGACGTCCGTACACGATGCTGCTCCCCGGCCGCATCGACCGCCGGCTCTAACGGTTGGCGCGCGCCGCCGCTCCGGTCATGGCTCGCCAGGCCGCGACGTCGGTATCGTCGGCCAGCCGCCCGACATGCGTGACGGTGTCCACATCGCCAGCCTCGGCCCGGAGCGCCGCGGTGGTGCACTGCTCGCGCGGCCGGATCGAGAACGGGTCGAATTGGTAATTCCGGATCGCGTTCTCGTGCGTGATCTTGTTGACGATCGAATCGTCGAGGTCGGCTAAGAGCGCTTCGACGCACTCCGGAGCATTCGGCCACACGCTGTCGGAGTGCGGGTAGTCCGATTCCCACGACACGTTGTCGACGTTGAAGTGGTCGAGCAGCTCCACACCGACTGCGTCGTTGATGAAGCAGCAGAGGATCCGCTCCCGAAACAGCTCGCGGGGGCGAAGCCCTTGGGCCGAATCGTGGCGCATCCACGCGTTGTGGCGGTCGAGCGTGTGCTCAGCGCGCTGGAGGAAGTACGGGATCCAGCCGATGTCGCCCTCGGTCAGCGCGAAGCGCAACGCCGGGAAGCGGTGCCAGAAGTCGGCCCAGAGGAGATCGCCGAGCGTGTAGATCGTCATGGCCGACGAGATGCTCATCGGGACGGGCGCGGGCGCGTCGGGCGTCGTCGACGCGCTCTTCGATGACGACCCGACGTGACAGCACAGCACGGTGCCCTCGTCGCTGCACGCCGCGAAGAGCGGATCCCACGCGTCGGTGTGGATACTCGGCATGCCGAGTCCGGCGGGGTTCTCCGAGAAGGTGATCGCGTGGCACCCCTTCGCCGCGAGAC
>JANOHN010000123.1:0-4107 GCA_031406505.1 Acidimicrobiia bacterium
GTTGAGGTTGATCCCCCACTCGGGCACGTGCACACCCGACCCGAAGTGGACGAAGTTCGACTGGATCAGGCTCACCATCAACCCGTCGGCATCGGTGGCACAGAGGTACGCAGTGCCGCCAGGCTGCGGTTCACCAGGATCGGGGCGCCCGGCTCGCGTCGGGTCGATCGCGCTCGTGCGCGCGGAGATCCACTCGTCGGTGAGCAGATCCGTCGCCGGGCGCGGCATCGCATCCGGATCGCTGACCCAGTGATCGCGATCAGCGAGTGCGAGCTTCGCGGTCTCGATGAGGAGGTGTTCACGATCCACGCCGGCAGATGCGACGTCGAGCTGATCCAAGATGCGTAATGCTTCGAGCACCGAAACGCCCTGCGTCGGCGGTGGAAGCTCGAGGACTTCCACGCCGCGGTAGTCCGCTCGCAACGGTTCAGTCCATGCGCCGGTATGCGCCCCCAAGTCGCCCGCCGTCATCTCTCCCCCGTGTTGCTGCACCGCGGTCGCGATCGCCTCTCCGATCGGACCGCGGTAGTAGGCGTCGGGTCCGTCGGCGGCCAAGCGCTCAATCGTGCGCGCCAACGCCGGCTGACGGAGCACACCGCCCAGGCGCACGTCGCCGTACACCGCTTGCCACTCGGGGAACGCGCGGTACATCTGCCGGCCTTCGCCGATGACCCGGGCGCCTCCCGGCGTCACCTCAAAGCCCTCAGTCGCGTATCGCAATGCGAACTCGGTGAGATTGCCGAAGTCTCGTGTCCCCCAGCGCTCGAGCAAGGCGAACCAGCCGGCGACGCCGCCCGGCACCGTGACCGAGTCGGGACCGAAGACCGGCATACCCTCAGCCCCCGCACGCTCGATGACGCGATCGATCGTCGCCGAAGCCGGCGATCGACCCGAGCCGAGGTAGCCCGTCGCCGAGCCATCCCAGACGATCGCGAAGAGATCACCGCCGTACCCGCAGAAGTACGGAGCAACGACACCCAGCGCAAGGTTGGCCGCGATGATCGCATCGACGGCATTGCCGCCCTCGGCCAGCGTGGCGGCTCCCGCCGCCGACGCGAGGTAGTGCGGGGTCGCGATCGCGGCGCGTGGAAACCGATACGTCGAGCGCATGCGCGCAGCCTATGAGCGAGACCGGCGCAGATGTGGGGGTAGCGTTTCGCTCTTGCGCGCGGAGCTCCCGGTGATCACCACCGTGCCGGACCTCGTGGCGCGTGTCCCCGATCTCGACGGGGCGTGGATCGTCGGCCTCGATCTGCACGATGTCGACGTCGAGTGGAGCTCGGTCCGTGCCACCGACGCGGTGTTCGCCGGCTGCGAGATGGACGGATCGGCATTCGAGACGCTCAACGCCGCCGGTGCGACGGTGCTCCCGCGAATGTCCGACCTCCTCTTCGATCCGTACCGCGTGTGGCTGTACTCGCACAGCGAGCTCATGCACGGCTACATCGACGGACAGCCCGACACGGCACTCGACGCGCGAATCGGCGCTTGGTGCACGGTGTCAACGGGGCCACGAGCGATGCTCGCCAAGGGGATCCACGACGCGTGCATCGACGCCGCGTTGCTCCGCTTCCTTGCGGAGCTCGGTGCTCCGGTCGTGGGGATCATGGGAAGCCACACGACGGCACGAGGCACGCCCGACTATCACGCAGTCGCGTCGCTGGGCCGCGAGCTCACGCGAGCTGGATTCATCGTCGCCACGGGCGGTGGGCCGGGACTCATGGAGGCGGCGAACCTCGGGGCATGGCTAGCGCGCGAGCCCGACGATGCACTTGATGTCGCGTGCGATGTGCTCGCGGGCACGCCCGGGTACGACGTCGACCCCGCGGGCTTCCTCGCTCGCGCTCTGGAGGTGCGCACGCGTTGGCCCAATGGCTCCACCAACCTCGGTGTGCCTACCTGGCTCTACGTAGATGAGCCGGTGAACCAGTTCACGTCGCACATCGCCAAGTACTTCCAGAACAGCATCCGAGAGAATGGTCTGCTCGCTCTTGCGCGCGGCGGCATCGTGTACACGCCTGGTCGAAGCGGCACGTTGCAAGAGCTCTTCACTGACGCGGCGCAGAACGAGTACACGATCTACGAAGTGCGCAGTCCCATGGTGCTGATGGGAGCCGAGTACCAGTCGGGCACGCTGTCCGATGCCGCGGCTGCGCTGCGCACCCTCGCGGAACAAGGCGGCTGGAGTCATCTCGTGCGCGTTGTCGACGGGCCAGGCGCCGCCTTCCGCGCGATCCGCGAGCTCGTGCCTCCCGAAGTTGTCGCACCTCGCCCGCCGCTGCGGAAGCGCTGAGGCGCGATGCCGGCGATCGTCGTTCGAATTGCAGCATCAGCCCCCGAGGTGCAGCAGGGCTTGGATCGGATCCGCGCCGAGCTCGAGGTGCCACTCACCTTCCCGCCCGACGTCGAGCGAGCGGCGCTCGCGGCGGTGCAACACCCGAAGTCGCTGCGCCCCGATCCGATCGATGCTCGTGACCTCGAGCTGGTCACGATCGACCCGCCAGGGAGCCGCGATCTCGACCAGGCATACAGCGCCGAACGCACGAGCACCGGGCTGAGAGTGCGCTACGCGATCGCTGACGTTGCGAGCCTCGTCGTCAGTGGCGACGCCGTCGACGTCGAGGCGCGCACGCGCGGTGTGACTCTCTATCTCCCCGACCGTCGGGCGTCGCTCTACCCCGAGTGCATCGGTGAAGGCGCGGCGAGCCTCCTTCCCGACGGCGAGCGTCCCGCACTTCTCTGGACCATCGATCTGGACGCGGACGGGGCTGCGACCGCGTGGCGCCTCGAGACCGCAGTAGTCCGGAGTCGCCAGGCGTGGACGTACCGGGAGGTGCAGCAAGCCATCGACGGAGGGACTGCGAGCGAATCGTTGATGCTCCTTCGAGAGATCGGGAAGTTGCGCAAGGAGCAAGAGCGGGCGCGCGGAGGTGTGAGCATCGCCCCACCCAGTCAAGAGGTGACGCACGTCGGCGAGCACTTTGAGATCGCGTACGACGCCGCACTCCCCGTCGAGGGCTGGAACGCGCAGGTCTCGCTGCTCGCCGGGATGTGCGCGGCTTCCACGATGATCAGCGGCGGCGTCGGAATCGTGCGCACCCTTCCGTCCCCCGACGAGGGGGTCCTACGCCGGCTGCGGCGAGCTGCGTCAGCACTCGACGTGCAATGGACGCCAGACTCGTCATACGCCGACGTTGTGAGCGGTCTCTCGTCCGACAACCCAAAGCACGCGGCGTTCCTGACCCAGGCGCTCGATGCGCTGCGCGGCGCGAGTTACTCCCTTGTCGGTGCCGAGCCTGGGCCGCCGCCGATACATGGAGCGATCGCAGCCCCGTACGCACACGTGACCGCGCCACTCCGTCGCCTCGCGGACCGGTTCGCCAACGAGATCGTGCTGGCACTCTGCTCGGATACGGCACCCCCGTCGTGGGCGCGTGATGCCCTTCCGCTCCTGCCCGAGGCGATGCAGGACGCAAACCGCCACCAGAAGGCTGTGGAGCGAGCGGTCGTGGATCTCGTGGAATGCCTCGTGCTGCGCGCGCACGTTGGGCAGACGTTCACTGGTGCGGTGATCGACGCCGACGAAGACCGCGCGACCGTGCAGCTCACGACGCCGCCGGTCATCGCCACGCTCAGCGCCGACGGACTCGAGCTGGGATCGCAGGTCGAGGTGCGGGTCGACGCGGTCGATCTCGACGCGCGCCGGGTGGCGTTCTCGGTGTCTTAGTTCGCGTCGCCTCTGTTCGCGCGCATGGAAGTGGTCTTGGATGCCGCGCTCCGCCGCCGGAGCTGCGCGGCGAGCACCTCGTCACCACGTTGCCGGGCGATCCACCCGAGACGGCGGAAGTGCTGCTCCATCGGAGGCACGTTCTCGAACCGAGCCTCGGCCTCGGTGGCCTCCACGAGGCGCCAGAGGAGGAACTCAGCGGTGTCGAGGTCGCCCTCGCCGATGAGCGCCTCCACCGTCGGGATCCACTCGGTGTGGTGACGGCCAAGGTGCTCACCGGGCGCGTCCACGTGCTCCGTGGGCCGGTCGAGGCAGAAGTCGCAGCGGTCGCCGTATCCGATCACAATCCCGCAACGCCGGCAGCGCCGTGACGCGGGCGA
>JANOHN010000134.1:0-3347 GCA_031406505.1 Acidimicrobiia bacterium
CCGAGCGAGCGCGACCGACTAGTCGTCGGAGGCGCGTCGGCGCACGCGGTCCATGAAGAACAACGCGAATCCGATGATGAACACCATGATGGCGAACAACACGAAGGCCAGACCGCCCTGGCGTTCCCCTCCGGCGTCGACCAGCTGTTGCGCACCTGCGGGCGCCGTGAGCATCCCGACCATCGCGGCGGTCAGGGTTGCGATGGTCGTGCGGCGTGCTCGCATCGGGGCTCCTAGACCTTGACGGGGACGGGAACCGGCTCGACCGACGTGCCCGCGGCGCGCTTCTCGGCTTCCTGCTCGTCGCGTTCCCGCCAATGCAGGAACAGGAGCCCGAGTACGAAGAGGAGCACGGATCCTCCGAACGCGACGAGCGGCGGCACGCGGATGGAACCGAGGTCCCGCTCGAACACGATGAATCCGTTGAGATCGGATGCATCGTCGCACGTCGCGTTCTTGGGCGGTGCGACACCGAACGGCAGGCCTGGGTCCTCGACCGTGCAGAACTCGGCCACCGCGTACAGGGGTTCGTGCTTGAGCTCGAAGTCGAGCGGGTTGGGGTTGCTCCCGCCGAGCTCGTAGGTGTTCGTGATCGCGTAGTCGGTGACGAGGTCGTAGCGAGCGAACTTGTTGGCGTCGTCGGGCAGCGGTCCCTCGGCGATCACTTCTTCCTTGGTGATCAGCGCCGCGTCGACGGCGGCCTTCACGTCGGCAGCCTTGGTCTGGCCCACCTTGGTGCCGGCAACCTCGATGGTGCGGATTGCCGCGGTCTTCGCTTCGGCTGGGGTCTTGGTGATTTCGATGGGCTCCCAGCCCGGGATGCGCCCCTTGATGGTGTTCAGCGGCGACGCGGTCGTGAGCCAGAGCAGCGTGAGAATGACCATGAAGCCGGTGACCGCGGTGAACGAGATCAGGAAACCGAGCCGCGCGCCGAGGTTTGTCCCGAGCAGCAGCCAGATAGAGCCGCAGAACAGGGCCAACGCGAAGAAGACGACGAGGAACCCGAGGATGGTCGGGTACCAAATCGTCCTCTCGAGAAACTCCGCCGCGAACACGTCCCTCCCTACAGGCTTCGTTCGTATTCAACGATGGCGAGGATCTGCGCCTTGGTGAGGACCTTGCCGAAGTGCGGCATGCGCCCCGAGGAGATGCCTCGGATGCCGTACTGACCTTGGGGATCGACGCCGAGGGTGACCCACGACACCTGATTCGCGAGCCCGATCTCGCCGGGGAACTGCAGGAGCACCGAGCCGTTGGTCAGGTTCGGGCCATAAGCGCCGCTGCCTTGCGCCGGGAGCGGCGGCAAGTCGACGTTGGCGGGGTCGTTCTCGAAGTACGACCAGCCCTTCGTGTGACAGCGGGCGCAGTTGAGACGGAAGAGCACGCCACCATCCGACAGGGCCTCGACCTCGTCGCGGTACGCGATGGCCTGGGCGAGCTCGGCTTCAAGGCGCTCGACGTCGTCTTGCAGTCGCGCAAGGTCGTCTTCGCTCGACGTCGGGTCGGCCTGCGCGGCGGCGAGGCCGGCCTGGGCCTCTTCGACGTCGACCTGGAGGCCGGCCCGGTCGGCGCCGGTCTTGCCGTTGTCGACGAGGTTCTGCGCGTCCTGGCGGTAGTCGTCAACTTCTGCCGTCGCCTGCTCCATGGCTTCCTCAGGCGTGACCTTGATGCTCTCGAGGTAGTTCACGAGGTCGTTGATGCTCTGAACGTTCTTGGAGCCCTTGCCGCTCTTCACGCCCCATGCCGGCATCGGTGTGCCCGGCCGTCCGTACGTGATGATGTCGAGGAGCTGGGCCCGGCTGTATCGCAGGGGCGCGAGGGTGAGGTTGGGTGCGCTCCACTGCACCTGCTGTGGCAGGCACTGGGGAACGTCAGGGTTCCCCTTGTTCTCCTCTTCCTGGCACTCGTCGGCCTCGGGCTGGAGGGTCTGCAACGCGACACCGCCCGTCGCTTCATCGCCGTGGCAGTCGGCGCACAGCAGCGAGAACTCTGACTCGTAGTGCTCGCTCGCCTTGTTGGCGAACAGCACCGCGCCGCGATCGATGGAACGCTCGAGGAACTGGTCCTCCATGTCCTCGGCGCGGAACGGCTCCCACAGGAAGTACGCGAGGAGGGCGATGATCATCAAGACGCTGAACAGCAACGTCCACCCGAGCACTCGCTCGAGGCGTCGGCCTTCGAGCACGTCGTCCGCAAGGAACGGGGTGAGGTTGGCCGGCGAGGCCTCCGGGTTGCGACGGATGCTGAAGACGCGCCACCCGATCACACCAAGGAACCCGCCGATGACGACGACGTTGAGGAGGATGATTGTCAGGCGAAGGCTCATCGGGCGGTCGCTTCTCGGGAACCCATCACACGCACGGGGCACCCTCTTGACCTTGGCCGGTCGTGTCGGTGCCGATCGGCGGTCCCTGGATCGGTGTGCTCGTGTCGACGATGAGGCTGTTGTCTACGACGTGGAAGGCGAAGCGGTCCATGCCGCGTGGCGCCGGCCCGCCCTTCTTCTCGCCGACCCGGTTGTACTTCGAGCCGTGGCAGGGGCACTCGAACCACTGCGATGAGTCGCACCACGGCACGCGACATCCGAGGTGCGGACACTTCTGGTACAGCGCGACGTAGCCGTCCTCCATGCCGGGCAGCAGGCGCGAGTCGTAGACCTTCTCTGCACTCTTGAGCGCGGTCGCGGGGTACGGCTGCACGTAGGTGCGAGCGGAAGCGTTGTAGAACGGCTCCTTCTCGGCGAGCACCTTTTCGACCTCTTCGACGGAGCCGATGTTGAGCGCCTTGTCGCCGAAGCCGCCGCCCTTGCCGGGCCAGAGGAACGCGATGGACGCCACACCGAACGTGCCCGCGGCGAGCCCGAGGCTCGAGAGGATCCCCCGGTTGAAGAACTGGCGCCGGGTGACGCCGAGCTCGTCCTCGTCGACCGGCTCGAAGCGCGCGACCCCGGTCTCGCCGGCCGGGACGAGCGAACCGCCTTCGGCGGCGCGCCGTGACTGCGCGGCGCGCTCGCGCGCCGCGTCGTCGGCGGGCTCGAGCGAGGCGCCCGGTTCCGGTGCAGCCCCTGCGGATGGCTCCGACGAGTCGGCTCGTCGGGTCTCACGGCTGAGTCGACCCGTTGCTGCTCGACCGCGCGCGGTCGCGAACAGAGCGAGCCCGCCTAGTCCGAGCACCACAACGATCCCTACCGCGATGTACACGCCCTGCTCCTACAGCTCGAAGAAGATGCCGTCGTTCCACGGGAACACGAAGTTGAACCCCTTGCCCCGGAAGAACGAGCCGATGATGACGAGCACGGCCCACATCATGATGAACATCGTGAAGACGGCAATCGCGAACTTACGATC